>CAZXAI010000085.1:0-6516 GCA_964638265.1 uncultured Zetaproteobacteria bacterium | reverse complement strand
CCATGTCGGGGTACGATACCCAGTAAGGCGCAGGGATGATGGCGCGCTCACCGGGATTGATCACCGCCATAAGCAGATTATAGATGCACTGTTTGCCGCCGGTGGAGATAAGGATGTCATCAGCGGTATAATCCAGATCATTATCCCGCCTGAATTTATCCGCTACGACCTGGCGCAGTTCAGGGATGCCGGCCACCGCCGTATAGCGCGTGAAACCCGTTCTGATCGCTTCAATGCCGGCTTCGCGGGCGGCTTTGGGCGTTTCAAAATCCGGTTCGCCGACCGACAGGGAAATGATACTCTTGCCGGCCGCACGCATTGCTGCCGCCTTGGCGGTAATGGCCAGAGTGGCCGATGGTTTAATTTGCTGGACGCGAATCGATAGTCTTTTCATGTCTAAATCATGACAGCCTGGCAGGAATGCTCAAGTGAAAGCTGCCACTTCTGTCTGTCACTTGCTGGAATGCCACTGAATTTTGGGCAGGATGCTGTCCAGCTTATGGGTGGTTTGATCCGCCGTATTGCGCATGGTGCCGGTTAAATGCAGCTCAGGCGTGATGGTGGCGGAGCCCTGCCAGGGCTGCTGCAGGTGAACCAGTACAATACGGGGGAGGTCTGCGCCCTGCTTGTCTATGCGAAAGCGGAAATCCAGTTTGCTAAACGCGTAGGATTGTAAGGCCGGTGTTAATATACCCAGTTTTTCAGTTTGGGCATCCGGTTTTTTCTGCTGTTTCCAGCCGCCATCGTAAATGAGGATATCACCATTGCTGTATTGCCAGTCGGCCATGCGCTCTTGACCAATGAGTCCGTGCAGCTGGATATTGGCCTGGAGCTTGCCGCTGATGGCGGCGCCTAACCAGCGATGCAGACGCGCGAGTTTTTGCAGCTGGATATTTTGACCGCGCATATCGCCCTGTATGCCCAACCCTTCAGACGTTGGCGTGAGGGTGAGTTGCTGGCTGGAAAACTGGCCATCGGCCAGGCTGGCCTGCAGTTTGTTCAGGCGCAGTTGCCCGTGTGAGAATGTGTAATAGCCCTGAATATGCTGCCAGTCGTTCTCCAGCAGCTTCAGGCCGGCTTTGTAGATGCGCCCCTGAAGCGATAGCTGCTGCCAGAAATCAGCGAGTGCCGGCGTATGATCCCAGTCCAGCTGAGCCGAGATAATATCAATATCCCCGCGTTGCCGGACAGGGTCGAATGATCCGAACAGGGTGGCATTGCCGTATTGGCCATCAATGCGTAACTGATTGCTGCTGAACACGCCGGCCTGCACACGTACCTTGCCATCCGCATGCCAGCTATCGGTAGCAATATTTTGCAGCTGCCAGTGTCCGCTCATATTGCTGAGCCATGATGTGTGTTCTTGCCAGTCTGTTTTGCCGCTGCCCTGTAGTCGGCCGGATAGTCCCTGCATATTGGCCGGCAACAGATTGGCGAATTGAGCAAGGTTCAGGTCGAGTTGATTCAGGCTGAGTTGGCTGGATTTGTTGTGCCGGGCCCAGTTCAGTGCATGGACACTGGAGCCATCCAGCCGGCATTGCTGCATGTGGATGCCAATAATATGCGCCTCTGATACATCCAGCCGGGCCTTGCATTGAGCCACAGTCTGGCCGGGCTTATCCAGCCATGATGCGTAGCTCAGCTGTGTCTGTGTGGCATCCACATCCAGCGATAATGATTGTGTTCCGGCCTGTTGGCGCAGGTGTAACTTGCCCTGAATCCTGCCTGTGGCTTGCAGGACGGGTTCGATACCCAGCGTCGAGAGCAGCATATTGCTTAACGGTTGCCATAATGCGCTATCCGCATCATGGCTATCAATATACAGATCGTTGTTGCCATGGCGCTGTTGTGCATTGCGAATCCGGATGCTGCCATCGGCCTGTGGCGAGGTGATGGTGGCTTCAGTATGCCACTGTGATGCGTTGCCGCCGAGATTGTCTGTTTTCAGGTCTAATGCAGGCAGGGCAATATTGTCCTTGCCATGCCTGAAGCGGGTATCGCTCAATTGCAGTGCGATATTGCCCTGCCACTGTTGTTTATGCCACCGGATAGATGCATTTAAATCAGTGATGCCGGACATTTGATCATAAAAAGCGATGCCGGCCGGTATGAATGGCGCCCATGCCGACAGGGGTACCTGTTTTGCATCCAGCTTTGTATTGCAGTCCTGTTGTTGACACTGGCCATCAATGGCAATGACAGCCCGGTCGCCCAGGTGGATAAAACTGTCACGCCAGACCAGTGCGCCGTCAGCGGGATGACTGATCTTGCCACGCAGTTTCAGCACCGTATCCGTCTTGTTTTTACCGCTCCTGGCGCTGTCCTGACGCTCACGTTCCAGTCCGACCTCACCAAACAGCGCCCATGTTTGATGTTGATTGATATCCAGCGTGATAGCACCGCTGAGCATGCTCCCCTCACCTTGGAGCCAGCTGATGAGGGCTGGCGGGGCGAATGCTTCCAGCCGGGATAACTGAAAATGTTCCACTTTTAATTTATTGAACCCGCTGGCAATTTGGCCGCCATGGAAGCGCAGCCGGCCAGTGCCGTTGAGCGTCTGCCGGCCCTGTTTCGCCTTTAATTCCCATGAGGTATTGCTGTCCGGGCCGATATTGCGCATATCCAGATACAGATCATCCAGTATGGTGTTTCCGTCGGCAGTCCGAATCCGGCTGCGAACAAGCCGGATGTTCGGTACCGGCAGCGACGCAATGGCAGTCGATGTCGGCGCCAGTGATACCGGGTGAATCATGATGTCGGCATCATGGATATCGAGCGAATCCGTCTGGATATTACCCAGTAGCAGCGGCAACAGTCGCAGGCTGATATTGATATGTTTGGCGCGCAGCTGGTACTGGGCGTGGCTGATGGTGACCGTATCCAGACGCAGGCCGATACCGTGCATAAACGTCAGTTCGGCATGGCGGGCGCTTAAGTGGGCGTCCGTGGCATGCTGCAATTGCTGATAGAAATGCTGGCTGATTTTGTCCGAGTTCAGCCGCAGTGTCAGCATGGCAGCAATAGCCAGCAGGACTACGCCTGCGACCAGTCCCTTGTGCAGCCCTGTTGACACGGATGTGCGATCAGCCTTTGAGCAGTGCTTTCAGGCGCTGGTTGACCATGCCGGGATTGGCTTTGCCGCGCGATGCTTTCATCACCTGACCGACAAAGAAGCCGAGCAGCTTGTCTTTGCCGCCGCGATAGCCCTCCACCTGGGCCGGGTTGGCTGCCATGACCTCCGCAATAATCGCATCAATGGCGCCGCTGTCCGAGACCTGTTTCAGGCCTTTGGCTGCGATAATGGCATCAGCATCGTCATCCGATTCCATCATGGCATCGAGCACATCCTTGGCCGCCTTGCCGGAAATCGTATTGTCACCGAGCCTATCCAGCAGTCCGGCCAGGCGTAGCGCAGAGACGGGCGAATCAGACAGGTCTTTACCCGCCTCATTCAATCGGCCCAGCAATTCGTTGATCATCCAGTTGGCGCAGCGTTTCGGGTCAGCCGGGTGGGCTGCCACCAGCGATTCATACCAGGCTGCCGATTCGCGCGTCTGGCTGAGTACATCGGCATCGTAGGGGGAGAGGCCGTATTCGGTTTCAAAACGCTGACGCAGCTGACCGGGCAGTTCCGGCATGCCGGCCCTGATGGCATCGACATGCTGCTGCGAAATGCGCAGCGGCGGCAGGTCGGGTTCGGGGAAATAACGGTAATCGTGCGCTTCTTCCTTGCTGCGCATGGAGCGCGATTCGTTTTTAACCGAATCCCACAAACGCGACTCCTGCACTACGGCGCCGCCATCCTCGATGATTTCAATCTGGCGATTGACTTCAAATTCAATGGCCTGCTTGATAAAGCGGAACGAGTTCATGTTTTTCATTTCGGTGCGCGTGCCGAACGGCTCGCCGGTGCGCCGCACCGAGATATTGGCATCGCAGCGGAATTGCCCCTTCTCCATATCGGCGCCGGAGACGCCGAGAAAGCGAATGACCTGGTGTAACTGTTTGAGATAGGCAATGGCCTCATCGGCGGAGCGCATATCCGGCTCGGATACGATCTCCATCAATGGTACGCCGGAGCGGTTCAGGTCGATATGTGAAACCGCGTCCAGCCCCTCATGCATGGATTTTCCGGCATCTTCTTCCATATGAATGCGGGTGACGCCGAGGCGTTTTTCACCGCCGTCTCTGGTCGGGATATCGATATAACCGCCCTCGACAATCGGCACGGCAAACTGGGAAATCTGATAGCCTTTGGGTAGATCGGGGTAGAAATAATTCTTGCGGTCAAATTTTGATTCCAGATTGATGCGGGCATTGATGGCCAGGCCGGTCAGAATGGTTTTATCCACTGCCACCGTATTGAGCACCGGCAGCTGACCGGGCATGCCGAGACAGACCGGGCAGGTCTGGGTATTGGGTTCGGCGCCGAAGCGGGTGGAGCAGCCGCAGAAGGCTTTGGTTTCGGTGTTGAGCTGACAGTGGACTTCGAGTCCGATGACGGTTTCCCAACTCATGATGCACCTCCGGTGGTTGTAAATCCGGCCGGGGTGTGAGCGTTCCAGTCCGTAGCTGCTTCATAAGCGGCGGCGGCAGCCAGTACGCTGTCCTCACGCCAGGCCGATCCTATCCATTGCAGGCCGACCGGCAGTTTATTGGCAAAACCGCACGGCTGGCTCAGCCCCGGCAGGCCGGCCAGATTGACGGCAATGGTGAAAATATCAGATAAATACATGGTCAGTGGATCATCGGTTTTTTCGCCGAGCCTGAACGCGGGAACCGGGGAGGTGGGCGTGGCAATCACATCCACCTGCTCAAAGGCGCGGGTGAAATCCTGCTGAATCAGGGTGCGCACTTTTTGAGCCTTGAGATAATAGGCATCATAATAACCCGAGGACAGGGTAAATGCGCCGGTCAGAATACGGCGTTTTACTTCCGCGCCGAAGCCCTCATCCCGCGAACGCGTGTACATATCGAGCAGGTCTGCCGGATTATCGCAGCGATGGCCGAAACGCACGGCATCGTAACGGGATAGATTGGCTGATGCTTCCGATGGCGCAATGACATAATAGGCGGCTACGGCTTTATCCGTGTGCGGCAGACTGATATCGATGATTTCAGCCCCGAGCGCTTCACACTGTTTCAAAGCCGCTTCAACAGATTCACGCACCTCCGCATCCATGCCATCGACAAAATATTCTTTCGGTTTGCCGATTTTCAATCCCTTCATGTCGGTTGCTTCACAAGCTTTTAACCAGTCGATGGCCGGCGCGTCGGCGACGGATGTGGCATCGCCGGAATCATGGCCGGCAATGGCGGCAGTAATCATGGCGGCGTCCCTGACCGTGCGTGTCATCGGGCCGGCCTGATCGAGCGACGAGGCAAAGGCGATAATGCCGCGCCGCGATACGCGGCCATAGGTCGGTTTTAAACCGGTAATACCGGTGACGGCGGCAGGCTGGCGAATCGAGCCGCCGGTATCGGTTCCCAAAGCAGCCGGGGTGAGTGCGGCGGCGACAGCAGCAGCGGAGCCGCCGGACGAACCGCCGGGGATGCAGTCGGTATTCCACGGATTGCGGCACGGGCCGAAGGCCGATGTTTCGGTCGATGAACCCATGGCGAATTCATCCATATTGGTTTTCCCGACCAGTACCGCACCGGCTTCTTTCAGGCGGGTAATCACATGAGCGTCATAGGGAGCGTGGAAATCCTTGAGAATATTTGAACAGCACCGGGTCGGCCCGTCCTGGGTGCAGAAAATATCCTTGACGGCAATCGGCAGGCCTTCGAGCGCCCGCGCGCCGTGCGCGGCGCGATAGGCATCGGATGCTTCAGCCTGCGCCATCACATGATCCGGATCGATATGCACAAAGGCATTGAGCGCCTCGTTATGGGCTGCGATACGATCCAGATACAGCCGGGCGATTGCCACGGCCGTGGTGTCACCGCTGTTTAAACGGGTTTGAATATCGGATAAGGAAGAATATGGCATGGTTTATTCAATCACCTTCGGTACGACATAGAGACCGGATTCGGTTTTGGGGGCGACCGCCTGCAGCGCATCACGGCGGTTGCCATTGGTTACTACATTGGCGCGCAAGGGCATGGCCGCATCATGCGGGTGAGCCGTCGGTTCCACACCGTCGGTATCTACGCTGGCCAGTTGCTCCACATAACCGATGATATTAGACAGCTGGGGGCCGAGCTCGGCGGCCTCATCATCGGTCAGGCGGATACGCGCCAGCATTGCTACTTTTTGTACATCAATGTCCATTGTTTTGCCTCTCTGTAAAACGGCTGCGAAGCATAGCCAGAATGTGCTTGCGACTCCATAGCTATCCTGTTCCGATATTGAAACGGGGCTGAAATAAAAAACAGGTCAGCGGCAATTGACAACAATCCAGCCTCTCCTATAATGCGCCGCCCTTGCAAGGCAAAGCCCCTGTGTTTTATATGCGGGCGTGATGCCAGAACCACTGCACTATGGAGTAGTTATGTCTACCTGGACTGTTCGCC
>CAZXAI010000084.1:0-6608 GCA_964638265.1 uncultured Zetaproteobacteria bacterium | reverse complement strand
ATTCAGCAGTTGCTCACCTTTGCCCGCAAGGATCGGGTCAGCATCAAGCCGCTGCCGCTGACCCCCTTTATCAAGGAAACATTCAAGCTGCTGCGCCCGTCGGTGCCGGAAAATATTGCCATGGTGCTGGACGTTTGCAGCGACATGCTACAAATCAGGGGCGATGCCACCCAGTTGCATCAGGTGCTGATGAATCTGGTCAATAATGCCCGCGATGCCGTTGACGGGGTGGATGATCCATGTATCACGATCCGGCTGACAGCGTTTTATGCTGATGATGCGTTTGCGGCACGCCGGGAAGATTGCAATACCGGTGCTTATGCGCACCTGAGCGTGACGGATAATGGTTGCGGTATTCCCAAACGCCAGATTAAACAACTATTTGAACCCTTTTTTACTACCAAGGAGCAGGGTAAAGGGACGGGGCTCGGCCTGGCGATGGTATTCGGGGCCATCACAACACATGGCGGCATTGTCGAGGTGGAGAGCATCCAGAGCGAGGGTGCGACCTTCCACATCTATCTCCCCCTGCTGGCGTCTGAGGGGCTTGATTTCACGCCGATGCTCCCTAAGCAGACAGCCGCCATGGGGCATGGCGAGCTGATTCTGCTGGTGGATGATGATGCATGCATCGTCGAAACAGGGCAGGAGGTGCTGGAAATGCTGGGTTATCGCGTGCTGACGGCCAGAGACGGCCAGCAGGCGGTGGATGTGTTTACTGCAAAACGGGAAGATATTGCACTGATTATCCTTGATCTGGTGATGCCGGTTATGAGCGGCGACAAGGCTGCAGCACTGATGCGCCGGCAACAACCGGATGTGAACATCATCTTTTCGACCGGTTACGACAAACACACGCAAACCGACCCGGATCATGAAACCGTACTGAATAAGCCGTTTTCCATTATCAATATGAGCCATGTCATCCGGCAGCAGTTGAGCGGGTGACAAACCGGCCACGCGAAGGGGGAATCGACGGAGCATAATATTGGCCGCTATCTTGCTGCCGTTCTGTGCATCGATGCTTAATATGAAACAAACAACGCGCATGGACGTTAACATGAAACAAATAACGCGGCTTGCATGGAACTTTTGCGCGCCATGCTATTGTTTCATCGCATGGGGTGGAAAAGATCCATGCGCGTTAACATGAAACAAGGACGCCGTTCTTCATTCAGCGGAATGATGAACATCCGTGCACGCCGGGGTGAAGAGGCATGATATCGTGCGTTTTTTAGCGAATACACCGATTCTTGTTAAGGCGCTGTTTATCGTAGCAGTGCCGCTGCTTATGTTGAGCCTGTTCATGCTGGATGACCTGGAACAGGCGCGCCTGGAAGAGCAGTCCATGCAGACATTGCTGCAGGCTACAGACTTTTCTGATGCCGCAGCATCTCTGGTGGGGGAACTACAGAGAGAGCGCGGCATGTCGGCCGGTTTTCTGGGGAGCAGCGGCAAGCAGTTTTCCGGCTCATTGAAACGGCAACAGGACGCAGTGAATCAGGGATTTTCCGATTTTCAAGGCTCGATCGTGAAAAATAGCGCATTGATTCATGCATCCCCAGCGCTGCAATCCATCAGTGCTCATGTCATTCAGGAGATGAAAAGACTGAACCGGATACGGCAACAGGTTCGCAGCCTGGATATTACAGTGGTCGATGAACTGGCGTATTATACCGATATGGTTGATGACCTTATGCAGGTGTTTTATACGGTTCGAAATATGTACAGTTTTGGGGCGGATGCCCATAAACAAACGGGCCGGCTGCCGGTTGTGCCCAATGCCAAGTTCTCCGGCCTGCTAACCAGCTTGATTGTAATCAGCAGAGCCAGCGAAGCGGCGGGCGTTGAACGTGCCGTGCTGGCCAATACGTTTGCCCTGGGGCGCTTCGACCCGCATATGTATGAACATTTTATCGGCCTTGTCGCCCTGCAGCAATCCACGTTGCATGATTTTCTGCGCCAGAGTCCGGCATCTATCGGGCGGATGTTTTCGTCAATCTATGCCGGTAAGGCTGTGGACGGGGTGAAGCGCGTTAGAGATATTGCCATGCAACAGGCCGGAACAGGTGCTTTTGGCGTTGATTCTGAACAGTGGTTTCGCATTGCCAGCAAGCGCATTGCACTGTTGGGCCGGGTTGAACGCAACATTATTACCTTGATCCGGCAACACAGTTATCAAGGACAGGAACAGGCAGATAACCGTATCCGGAATATGTTCATCCGGTTGTTTGTCTCCATATTATTTGCCGCCGGGTTATCCATGTGGGCGGCATGCCGTTTACTGCTGGGTATTCGCCGAGCCAGCCAGACCGTGCAGGCCATTGAATCAGGGGCCTATGACGTGCCGGTTATTGTGCGCGGCGGCGATGAGGTCGGACAGATGTTGGCCAGTGTGGAGCGAATGCGCCTGTCACTCATGGCAGCGGAACAGGCTCGCATGCAGCAGCAAAAGACAGCGGATGCCCGGCTGAAAGCACTGTTGGCGACCAAGGATGAGTTGCATCGGAGTCGTGATTTTATTGAACGCATCCTTGCCTCCATGCCCTCCATGCTGATTGCTGTAGATGATCAGGGGCATATTACATTCTGGAATGATATCGCGGCCAGCACATTCGGCCTGAGCAGCGAAGCGGTGACAGGGACGCCGTTTTTCTCCTGCCCCATTACATGGGACTGGCAGACAATCAAGCGCAGTATGGCGGAATCCGAAGCGCTCTATACATGCTCGCTGGATCATGTGGCATTTAAGCGCGCGGATGGCACGGAGGGTTTTTTGTGGCTGAGCATCAATGCCGTGCTGGAGGATGGGCAAAGCAATGGCTTTCTGCTGATCGGTTTGGATATTACAGCGCGTATTCAGCTCGAAAACCAACTGCAGATGGCGCAAAAAATGGAGTCCATGGGCGTGCTGGCTGCCGGTATCGCCCATGAGATTAATACGCCCATGCAATACATAGGCGATAATGTCCGTTTTCTGGAAGATAGTTTTGCCGAGCTGTTGGCGTTGGTATCGAACTATCATCAGGCTCTCCAGTCACTCGACCGGAACAGGGTTATTGCTGAACAGCGGCTGTCAGACATCCGCCAGGCTGAGGCGGATACCGATCTCGACTTCCTGCGAGAGGAAGTGCCTATGGCTGTGGCGCAAACACTCGATGGTGTGGCCCATGTCAGCAAAATCGTTGCTGCGATGAAAGAGCTGTCGCATCCGGGGACAGCAGAAAAAACGGCCATAGATATCAATAAAACCATTGAGAACACTGTCACTGTCAGTCGCAATGAATGGAAATATGTGGCCGATCTGGAAATGAACCTGGATCCAGACCTGCCCATGATTCACGCGCTGCCGGAGATTCATCAGGTATTTCTCAATATTATCGTCAATGCCGCCCATGCCATTGAAGCGGCGCAGCCTGAAGGCAGCGATAAAAAAGGGCGGATCCGTATCGTCAGCGCCCGCATCCATAATCGGGTCGAAATCCGAATCAGTGATTCCGGGCCGGGTATTGACAAGCAGGTGCAGGATAAAATTTTCGATCCTTTTTTTACCACCAAGGCGCCGGGCAAGGGCACGGGGCAGGGCTTGGCGATCAGCCATCAGATTGTATGCAAGCGTCTGGGCGGGCGGCTGTTTGTAGAAAGCGAGGCCGGGCAGGGTGCTACATTTGTTATTCAACTGCCGCTATCATAAAGATTTTGACCTGCCCTGTGCGTTCTGTGTACGCTGTGGTTCAAGATTTTCCTGTTGGCTTCCAGCTTGCGGGGGTAGGAAGCAGTATGGATGATGAATATGGGAGTCATTGTGATGAATGATCAATCAAGGCCGTCTGACGGCGAAAAAAAACGCATCCTGTTTGTGGATGATGAGGAAAATGTACTCACCGGACTGAAGCGCATTGTGCATGCCATGCGGCATGAATGGAGCGCCCGCTTTGCCAGCTCGGGACAACAGGCATTGCAGTGTTTGGACGAGGAAGTATTTGATGTGGTGGTGAGCGATATGCGCATGCCGGGTATGGACGGCGCTGAGCTGCTGAGTGAAATTTCCAGCGAATACCCGCAAATGATACGTATTCTGTTATCCGGCCAGTGTGATATGGCGGCATTTATCGGTTCCGCCTGTCCGGCGCACCAGTTGCTGGCCAAACCCTGCGAAGCCGATGCGCTAAAGCGAACCATTGCGCGCGCCATTGCGCTGCGCAGCCTGCTGAATAATGAAACGCTGCGCGCTATTATCATGCAGATGAACACGCTGCCCTCTCCGCCTACGATGTATTTGCGCATTGAGCAGGAGTTGGGGCGGGAGGATTCTTCCATGCAGCGGGTCGGCCAGATTATCGGCGAAGATATCGCCATGACGGCCAAGTTGTTGCAACTGGTTAATTCCCCCTTCTTCGGCTTCCGTCAAAACATTGAATCTCCGGCTCGGGCAGCGGCTATGCTGGGCGTGAATACGGTGCAGTTTATTATGTTGCATGTGCAGACCTTTGCTGTGCCGGATCCGGCAATGGAGCAAGTGATTGAGCAGATATCCGGGCATTGCATGCTGGTCGCCTCGCTGGCCCGGGAAATTGCCAAGCGGCAGGGGGAAAGCGCTGAATGTTGTCTGGATGCATACCTGGGCGGCATGATGCATGATCTGGGCAGACTGATTATTGCCGTGAATATGTCCGAACAATACCGGGCGGTTGCCCAGCAGGCGGCGCAGTCACAGCAGGCTGTATGGCAGGTCGAGCAGCAACAGATCGGGGTGACGCATGCTGAAATCGGGGCATATCTACTGGGTTTGTGGGGGCTGCCGGAGAGCGTTGTGGAAATCGTCCAGTACCATCATGCGCCGGAGCGCTGTAAGCGGGATGGCTTTTTTGCTCTGGCCGCTGTGCATGTCGCCGATGTGTTGATCAATGATCCGAAGCTCGAACTAAAGGCGGGTGGCATTGGCCTGGATGAAGCCTGGCTCGGTAAACTGGGACTGGCTGATCGCATAGCCGGCTGGCAGGCCTGCGCCATGGACATGATGGAGAAACACGAATGAGTGAGAAAATGCTGTTTGTGGATGACGATCCCCATATTCTGCAAGCCTATAGACGGCAGTTGCGCAAACAGTTTGATTTACATACGGCGCAGGGGGCTGAAGAGGGACTGAAACTCATTGATGACAATGATACATTTGCTGTTGTGGTATCGGATTTTTCCATGCCCGGCATGGATGGGGTCGCGTTTTTAAGCGAGGTGAAAAAGCGTTCACCTGACAGCGTGCGTATCATGTTGACCGGCTTTGCCAATGCTGCCAATGCCATTAATGCCGTGAATGAAGGCCATATCTTTCGTTTCCTGACCAAGCCATGCCAGCCTGATCAGTTGACCCTGTCCTTGAACGCAGGGCTGGCGCAGTATCGTCTGATTACAGCGGAGAAGGAGTTGCTGGAAAAAACGCTGTTTGGCAGCGTGGAGGTGATGAGTCAGGCGCTGGCGCTGGTCAACCCCATCGCTTTCAGCAGCACATCCCGCATCAAATCATATATAAAGCAGATGGTTGACCGGCTGCAATTATCCGGCCGGTGGCGTTATACACTGGCGGCCATGCTATGCCAGCTGGGTTATATTACGCTAACGCCTGAAACCACATCAAAAATCTTTACCAGCCAGCGTTTATCGGATAAAGAACAGAAAATATTTGATGCTCATCCGTCTGTAGCCGCATCCATGGTGGAAAAAATACCACGGCTTGGGGACGTGGCAGGGATGATTAAAAGACAGCAGTCCGAGTATCGCGACTGCCAGCAGCCAGATGATGCGTTGCCGAATGATCCGGCCGTGCTGGGTGGTTTGATGCTCAGGGCAGCACTGGATTTTGATCTGCTGATCAGCCGTAATATGGGGTTGTCCAAGGCGATTGAAACCATGCGGCAGCGTGAAGGCGTTTATCACCCGGAGCTGCTCAACTGTCTGGCGGGCATGCATAAAGTGGATCGCAGCATGGAAATCAGGGCCATTTACATCAAGGATTTGATTGCGGGCATGATTGCCGATGAAGATATCCTTACCAGCAGCGGCTTGCTGCTGATCGCCAAAGGTCAGGAAGTGAGTCTCCCCATGCTGGAACGTTTACGCAGTTTCTCCAGAACTACCGATATTATCGAGCCCTTTCGCATGCGCATATCGCAATGATCCGCTTGTAATGCGCTCGTATTGGTGGTTGAGGCGGGCGGCCTGTTGCCAGCAGTCGGCGCTGCTTTCGGGCAGGGTATTCATGCGCCAGCTCCAGTTATTATCCAGTGTGCCGGGGGTGTTGAACTTCGCTTCGCTGCCGAGCGCCAGCAGATCCTGCATCGGGATCACGGCCAGCATGGCAGGGGAGGCCAGGGCGCATTCGATCAGGGCCCAGGGCATGTCATCGGCTGTGGCATCGAGCACGCGCAGGGCATGCTGGCGCACATGTTCATCGGCTGATTCAAACCAGCCCATGGTTGTATCGTTGTCATGGGTGCCGGTATAAACAACTGCATCTTCGCCGAAATTGCCGGGCAGGTACGGGTTGTCGTCATCTCCGCCGAAAGCGAATTGCAGGATTTTCATGCCGGGCAGGCCGAACTGTTCACGCA
>CAZXAI010000083.1:0-6843 GCA_964638265.1 uncultured Zetaproteobacteria bacterium | reverse complement strand
AATGCAAACCGGCCAGGGTCGCTGACCGTATCCAGCGTATTGCCGCCGTTTCTAGCGCCAGCTTGCCAGAATCGACATGCATATTTTATTCATTTCCACAGCCCGCGCATCGCTGGCGGCTTCGTTGTAACAGCGCAACTCCGGCGCATTGCCGGAGGGGCGCAGATGCGCCACTTCGTCGCTGGCGAAGGTGATACGGATACCATCCGTGCAGTCAATCGACTTTACCGGGCCGAATACTGTGCCGAATATAGCCTCTGCAGCCTGGATATCGGCCGCCATATCGCCTGTGTTCAGGGCGGCCAGACGCGATTGGCTGAGTTCGGTCGGAAATGCTTTCAAACGACCGCTACAGGTAAAGCGTTGCGGCAAGGTGGCCAGCAGTGCGGCAATACTGCTGCCGGCGTCTTTGGCCAGCATCAGCATCGCCAGCGGCACAATCATGGCATCGCGTGTCGGCAAGGCGCCGAGTCTGCGTCCATCCAGTTCGATATCCGTGGCGGTCAGAAAACCGCCATTGGCTTCATAACCCACGACACGGTCTGCGCCTGCCGCCATCGCTTTATCCATGGCGGCAATCACATAGGGGGAACCGATGCGGGTGCGATACACCTGTTCAAACCAGCCTGATTTTTCCACCGCGCTATTGCAACTGACCGGCGTAGCCACGCAGCGAGCCTGCAAATAACGGGCGCACAGAATACCCGCCACATCACCGCGCACCCAGACACCGTGTTCATCACTAATCAACGGCCTGTCGCCATCGCCATCGGCGGACACAATGCAGTCAAACCGGTATGCATCGGCCCATTCGGCAGCCAGGCGCACATCCTCCGGCCGTATGGCTTCGGTATCGACCGGAATAAAGCGCTCTGAACGCCCCAGTGGCGTCACCTCGGCACCCAGCCGCTGCATGACTGCCACCAGCATATCACGGGCGACGGTGGAATGCTGATAAACACCGATATTCAGCCCGGCCAGACAAGCCGGCGGAAAGAAGTCCACATAACGCTGGACAAAATCCCGACCGGCATCGTTCACCGCCGCCGCCAACACAGGTTCGCCGACAGCCGCACCAGCCGCATCGAATAAATCAGCCGCAATCAATACGCTGCGCGCTGTCATGGCCTGTTCATCGTCTTTGAGAATTTCACCGGCCGGTTTATAGAATTTAATGCCATTGCGATCATCCGGAATATGACTACCGGTAACCATCATGCAGGGGATACCCCGCCCGATAGCATAATCGGCCACGGCCGGGGTGGGGATAAAGCCGCAATTCACGGGCTGGCAACCGGCATCGAGTACGGCCATCGCCACCGCATTCATAATACGCGGGCTGCTGGGGCGAAAATCACCGGCAATGGCGACCGGACAACCGGCTTGCAGCTCACCGATGCTGTCCAGATACAGCAGAAAGGCCAGCGCATAAGCGTAACAAACGCGATCGGTCATATCTGCCGCCAGACCGCGCGCTCCGCTGGTGCCGAATTTTACGCCGCTGCTCTGCATCAATGCCGAAATCAGTACCTGTTCATCCTGTTGCATCATCACCCCGCCTCCCGTTTCATGGCTCATGTTTGCAATGATAAACACAACGGCGCGTTCTGCCACCATCAACGGGTTCATGCCGGCCGGATGCCATCGTTACAGCGCGCTATTTATCAAATCTCCACCTGATAATATTTCACCGCCTTACTGCGGTTTTTTACCTGCACCTCGCCCCTGGCCAGCATTGAAAGACCATTGCCGCAGCGATTGCGTACGCTTTCACCCACCAGGATGCTCTGCCCCTCCGCCATCTGTTCCAGTCTGGCCGCCACGTTCACCGTATCGCCAATCACGGTATAATCCATGCGGTTTTTTGAACCGACGTTGCCCATGATCACATCGCCACAATTGATGCCAATGCCAATCTCAAATACAGGAAAGCCTTTCATCCTGAATTCCGCCATCAGACTCTTCATATTGTTCTGCATGTCCATGGCTGCCCGCACAGCATTGACCGGCCCATTCTCGGCCGCGTCCAGTATGCCGAATGTCGCCATCAGCTCATCACCGACAAATTTATCCAGCACGCCCTCATGCCTGAAAATGATGTTCACCATGGCATCAAAATATTCATTGAGCATATGAATCACCGTTTCCGGCTCCAGACACTCGGAAATCGTGGTAAATGAGCGGATGTCGGCAAACAAAATGGTGGCCATCTGCCTTTTGTTTTGCAGCGGCGTATCCTCCCCGGAATTAACCACCTTATTGACCAGATCCTGGCCCACATAACGGCTCAATCGTTGCCGTGACAGTCCCTCTGCCCTGAGCCTTTTCTGATACTGCTCAATCTCGCGGCTATACAACATGATTTTGGCTGTCATTTCCTGAAAATTACGCGATGAACGTTCGGATTCGAGCAAGATGGTATTGAAAGCCTGAACAATAGCGGTCAATTCACCCGGTGATTGCGCATCAATTTCAATCGAGGTTCTGAAATTCGAAGATGCTGTCTTGCCGGTTTTATCACATACATCTTTCAATTGCCGTCCAAATTTCCGAATCACAGAATAACCGATCAGATGCGCCAGCAATGCACCCGCAGCAACAGCCAGCATGGTGGTCGTCACTTCAATATGCAGTGAAAAAATCAGGTACAGTGACAACAGGTATGGAATAAATCCGATCAGTACATAACTGACCTGCTCAATATACCGGAATTTAATGGCTTTAGGCATACGAATGGCGTTTCATCTTGAACCTGGATTCATTCCGAGACTATCCTGGCTGTTTCGAATGCCATACAGCCATCCATGGCCAGACCAATCAGCACGGCCTCTTCACGGCTGCCCTGCTGTTGTTCGGGGTCATGAATCCAGACCACCCTCGCAGCGGCTGCCATGCTGGCATCCAGTTCATCTGTACCCGGCATGCAGATATGAACCGTCAGCTGCTGCCCGACCGCATACCAGTGCGCATGCGCGGTAGAAAAACACAGGCCGGCGCCGGAAACATTGCTCATGGTGCCACAATCGGAAAATGACGCACCGGATCGCGATGCGCCGGTAATTTCGACCGGAAAATCGAGCGGGTAGCGTTCAAAACTACGACGCATTGTGCCTGCCTCTCTACCACCCATCGTTATTCTCCCGTATCATCAATAACCAGCCACCTCAAAAAATATAGCTCACCATAAAGTTCGGCACGCTTCATCATGGCATGAACTGGAACAAGATACGTGCCAAAAAAGGAAAACTCATACAAACAGATTGATGCGGTTCGAATCCTGGATAAAGGCAACAGGCAAGCCCTGCAGACTATAGGTCAACACAAGCCACGCATCGTTGCCGCCAGCATTGGCTGCAGGCAAACGATGCTCGGCATCAGCCAATGCCGCAGCCGGACTGTTGCGCACCGGCTGCAATGCTCCCTGACCGTGGCCAAGCGCCAGGGCATATACCTGGCTCGACTGGCCGTTATCGAATTGCAGCCCCATGGCCAGCGTCAATTTCATAAAGGCTGCCGCCCTGCAGGCATATTGTTCCCCTCAGGGCAGCAATGATTGCCGCTCCGATCTGGCATGCGGTTAAAGAAGGTGATCATCATATAATCATAAGTGACTGTTTTTAAAAAATAATTCTAGCAATCCTCCTTGATTGTTAATGGTTTTACCCATGCTGCTTACGCATGCGAAATGCCAACACATGGCTATGACCACCTCTTTTCAATGCTCCAAAACAGGCGTAAGCTCAAGCATATCCGGCCGGCTATGCCAATACACAACGCGCAAGGACACAGGAAACCGGCTTGCATTTCATCACGGGGACAACGCCATGAGCAAACAGCAACACACATACGTATTCTCTTTCCATGCAGGCGATGGTAAAAACAAGCAGCTATTGGGTGGTAAAGGTGCCAACCTGTGTGAAATGACCCAGATCGGTCTGAATGTGCCGCCGGGATTCACCATTTCGACCGAAGCTTGTCTGGCCTACTTGGCAGGCGGCAACACCCTGCCGGATGGCGTCATGCAGGAAATTCGTCAGCATATGACGGCGCTGGAGCAGGCCACCGGCAAAATATTTGGCGATGCCCATAATCCGCTACTGGTATCAGTGCGCTCGGGCGCGGCCATGAGCATGCCCGGCATGATGGACACCATACTGAATCTGGGCATGAACAGCGACACCCTGCAGGGCGAGATTGAGCAGACCGGCGATGAACGCTTTGCCTATGATGCCTACCGCCGCTTTATTCAGCTGTTCGGAAAAGTCGCGCTCGGCATTGGCGATGCGTTGTTCGATGAACCCTTCGAAGCCATCAAAAAGCGCGAAGGCGTGAAAGAAGATGTCGGCCTGTCGGCTGATCACCTGAAAGAGATTGCCGCCGTTTTCCTGGAAATCGTGCATGGCCAGACCGGTCACCCTTTCCCGCAAGATCCGTATGAACAACTGGAGCTGGCGATTAAGGCGGTATTCGGTTCATGGTCGGGTAAACGCGCTGTAGATTATCGTCGCGAATTCAATATCACCCCGGATATGGCCAATGGCACGGCGGTCAATGTCTGCACCATGGTATTCGGCAATCGCGGCAACGATTCGGCCACCGGCGTGGCATTTACACGCAATCCCGGCACCGGCGAGAATGAATTTTACGGCGAATATCTGGTCAATGCCCAGGGTGAAGATGTGGTGGCCGGCATCCGCACGCCCAAACCCATCGCCCGGATGGCGGATGAAATGCCCGACCTATACCGGCAGCTGGAAGCATTACGGCATAAACTGGAAACGCATTACCGCGAAGTGCAGGACTTTGAATTCACCATTGAAAAAGGCGTCCTGTACTGTTTGCAAACACGCAACGGCAAAATGAACACGCAGGCCATGGTGCGCACCTCGGTGGAACTGGTGGCAGAGGGCTTGATCAATAAGGAAGAGGCACTGTTGCGCATTGCGCCTGAATCGCTCGAACAGATGCTCTTTCCCAGACTCGACCCCAACACCAGTGTTGAACCGCTGGCCAGTGGCCTGCCGGCCAGTCCGGGCGCAGCTTGCGGTCATGTCGTCTTTGACGCCGACAGAGCCGAAGCCCAGGGCAATAGCGGTAAACGCATTATTCTGGTGCGCGAAGAAACCAAACCGGAAGATATTCACGGTTTCTTTGCTGCCCGGGCCATTCTGACCAGTCGCGGCGGCAAAACGAGTCATGCCGCCGTGGTGGCGCGCGGCATGGGTAAACCCTGCGTAGCCGGTGCTGCAGGTATTGACGTGGATGTGATGTCCCGACGCGCACATATCGGTGATGTCGTGATCAAGGAAGGTGATTTAATCACCATCGACGGCACCAGCGGCAATGTCTATCTGGGTGACGTACCCACCGTCGAAGCGGAATTTACCGAGCAGTTGAAAACACTGCTGTCGTGGGCCGATGATAAAGCCCGCCTGAAAGTCATGGCCAATGCGGATATCCCCGCCGATGCCGAACGCGCCCGCAAATATGGCGCCATGGGCATCGGCTTATGCCGCACCGAACGCATGTTCAATGCCTCGGATCGCTTACCCATCGTGCTGGAAATGATCGTTTCCGATACGATTGAGCAACGTCAGGCAGCACTGGATAAACTACTGCCCATTCAGCGCCAGGATTTCATCGACCTGTTCACCACCATGTCCCCCAATGCGGTGACTGTACGTCTGCTGGATCCGCCGATTCACGAATTTCTACCCTCCGAGCAACAGTTATTGTCAGAGCTGGAACAATTAAAGCACCTGCGCTGCTCCATGCGCGGCTCGGAGATTCTGGCCGACACCATCAGCCTGCTGTATCCGGACAGTGTTCCGGCAGGCGGCTTGCCGCAGGTCGTACAAGTAGCCGATTCGGCTCTGGTCGATGAAGCCATTGAGAAAAAGCAGGCCATACTCAAAAAAGTACGCACCCTGTTTGAAGTAAACCCGATGCTCGGCCATCGCGGCGTGCGGCTCGGCATTACCTTCCCGGAAATCTATGCCATGCAGATTCGCGCCGTGCTCGAAGCGGCCTGCGCATGCCAGAAACAGGGCATTGAAGTGCATCCGGAGATTATGGTGCCGCAAGTTTGCACGTCGGAAGAACTCAAATCGGTACGAAAACATGTGGCATCCATCAGCCGGCAGGTCGCCGCCGACTCCGGTCTGGTGCCTGAATTCAAGTTCGGCACCATGATTGAAGTGGTGCGCGCCTGCATGCGGGCCGGCACCCTGGCCAACGAAGTGGATTTTTTCAGTTTCGGCACCAATGATTTAACCCAGGCCAGCTTCTCATTCTCACGCGAGGATGCCGAGAATAAATTCCTGCCGATGTATAACGAGGTGGGTATTTTGCAGGATAATCCGTTTGAAGTGCTCGATGCCCTGGGCGTCGGCAAATTGATGGAGTTAGCGATTGGCTGGGGCCGGGCGGTCAAACCGGACATGAAAGTCGGCATCTGCGGCGAACACGGCGGCCACCCCGCCTCCATCCGCTTCTGCCATAAAATCGGTCTGAGTTATGTATCGTGCTCCGGCCCGCGCGTGCCGATTGCCCGCCTGGCCGCCGCCCATGCCGCCCTGCTGGAATAAGCCAATCCGGAACCAAGCCAGTCAACATCAAACCGCGCATAAACACGCATTAAAACCTCAAGCCCCGGTTGTTAAAGTGGCATCTGCTGCTTGAACATATAGACCGAAAAATCATTCTGCAGATATTCATCCTGCAACATGCAGTCAGGACACAGGTTCTGGCAATAGGACAGTACGGTCGCAGGCGTTTGACTGTGTAAATCATGCGCCACCAGATAACGCGCATCGAGCATATTAAAGGCCACGCCCTTGCGGC
>CAZXAI010000082.1:0-6859 GCA_964638265.1 uncultured Zetaproteobacteria bacterium | reverse complement strand
TGCCAAACGGTTTTTCAACGATGATACGGCGCCAGCTACCCTGGCCATCATTGAGTCCGACCTGTTCCAGGCCGGTAGAAATCATGCTGAACACCGATGGCGGCGTCGCCATATAAAACAGGATATTGCCATCGGTATCGTGACGCCCGTCCAGCGCCTGCAGGAATTTCTTCAGTTGCTGGAATGCATGCTCATCATCAAAGCGCCCCTTCAGGTAATGAATCCGGTCGCAGAAATCCGCCCAGGCCGCCTCATCGAACTGCTCCTGACGTGAAAACACCTGCACATCCTCGGTCATTCTAGCCCGGAACGTCTGGGTGCTGTATTCATCCATGGCCATGCCGAGAATGGCAAAGGCATCCGGCAACAGGCCATCGCAATAGAGATTAAACAGGGACGGAATCAGCAAGCGCTTGGTCAAATCACCCGAGGCGCCGAATACCACCATCACACAGGGATCGGGGGAATCCGCATCCAGATTCATGGCGGCCAAAAAATCCGGTGAGACTTCCTGTCTGCTTTGATTATTCATGATAGCCCATCCAGTCAGGCGGATTACTCCGCAGTATTGCGTCAGAAAAACGAAGCGGCAACCTACTCCTGTAGCACATCCGTTCCAACCATAATCGAGCCCGTCAATACCATATAAAGTGTAAAAACCGTCATTAAGATAAAAAGTGCTTGAATCAGCAGAATCAAGTCCATAGCGTGGCGACCGTCAAGGATAATCCTTAAACTCAGGAGCCCCAATGTATCTAACCACCGGTGAAGCGGCCAAAGCCTGCGGCGTAACGCTGAATACCATCAAGAACTGGATTCGCAATGGCCAGATTACCGCCATTCAGACGCCCGGCGCTCACTGGCGCATCCCCCGCGCAGCCTTCATGGAGTTTGTGAAACAGTTCAGTACGCCCGCCCCCTTGCCGGCTAGCGATATCCCGGCATCAGAGCGCCGTATTCTGGTGATTGATGATGATATCTCCGCCCATGAACTGATCACCGGAGCGCTGGAGATGCATTGCCCCGACTATCAGCTGCATGCTGCCCATAACGGCTACTCGGGCCTGATTGAAATCGGCCGCTTGCAGCCCGATCTTGTGTTACTGGATATTATGATGCCCGATATCAACGGTCTGGAAATCATTCATCGACTGAAGGCGGCTGACTCGCCACTGCCCCATGCCAAAATTATCGCCATCACGGCAGCATCGGATCGCCGTCTGGTGGTCAACCGCATCCGCCAGAGCGGCGTTGAGGCGCTGCTGTTCAAGCCGCTGGATATCGAAGCCCTGATTGCTGCCGTGCGCCAGCTGCTGGATGCGGACCAACATCAGCCCCTGCCCTGTGGCGTCGGCATATAATATGACAACCATATTGATGATCGATGATAATGCGGAACTGCTGGATTTATACACAGAGCTGCTGTCCGACGATTTCGAGGTATTAACGGCGCATTCGGTCGGCGAGGCCACCACGCTGCTGACCGGCAAGCAGGTCGATGCGGTGGGCTGCGATTACCATCTCAATGATGGCTGCGGCCTGGATGTCGTGGCCTGGATTGCTATCCACAATCCGGATCTATTGCAGAAAACCGCCCTGATTTCCGGCAACCCATCACCACAGCTGCACGGTTTCAATATCAAATGCCTGTATAAGCCCGTACCGATGGATGAGCTGCTGGAGCTGTTTTACACCTGGCTCACAGGCACGCGTGGAGAAGCAGTGCATGTTATCCCTACCACATAGCATTAGCATCCGGTTTCCGCTGCTGCTGGCCGTACTGCTGGCCTGTTTGTCCGGCGCGGGCCTGTACTGGATCAATCAACAGGGCAAAATCATGATGCAGGACGATGAGACTGATCGGGCCATTACCACCGCCGATACGGTCATCAGCAGCCTGAAAAGCATTATGCTGGCCGGTCGGGGCGATACGACCCACGCATGGCTGGCGCGCATTAGCGCCCAGCCGTCCATTGATATCGCCCGCATTTACCGCCCCGACGGCGTCGAGGCATTTCGCGACCTGGATACCGTCCGGGCAGTCAATCAATACCTGTCAGCGCAGCGCTTCCAGCGTACCCCCGTGGACGGCAGCCGCCATGTGGATGTGTCGTTGCAATCCGCCTTTGACCAGGCGGTGCAGCAGGGTCGTCAAACCGAGTTCAGACAGGACGGCCATCTGACCATCCTGTATCCGATCAGGGCCGAGCAGTCCTGCCTGGCCTGCCACGGTTATACGACCAATATGACCAGGGGCATATTGGAACTGAAGATATCAACTGAAGCGGCCACCTCACGTCAGGCACACTTTCTGTCGCAGCTGATGCTGGGTTTTATTGTCATCCTGCTGCTGTTTGTCGCCATTGCCGCCGGCTTCTTCCGCAGCTGGGTGATAAAGCCCTTAATGGCGCTCAATACCGCCGCCGACACCATTACCGACGGCAATCTGGCCTATCGCATTAACTCGCAGCGTCAGGATGAATTCGGCATCGTGGCGCGCGCCTTCGACCAACTGGTCGAGCACATGGAAAACAAAATTGCCGCCGAAGAGCAGCAAAAAATCCGTCAAAAACTGCTCACCGAGGCGGTTATCAGCCTGTCGCGCCAGACCGCCAAAGAGACCATCCTGCAGCAAGTCGGCGAACTGGCTATGTCCATGGTGCAGGCGCGTTATGCCATGGTAACCTATACCGATGCCAGCGGGGAGCGGCATCTGATTCCGCTGGGCATCAGTGAGCAGCAGGCCGCTGCGATTGCCCGCAAACCGACAGGCGAAGGTCTGCTGGGTCTGTTCTGGAAACATGGCGACCCGGTGCGTGTAAGCGATATTGCATCGCACCCGGACAGCATCGGCTTCCCCGCAGGGCATCCGCCCATGCATGCGTTATTGGGCGTGCCGATTGTCTTTGCCGGTGAAGTCATGGGAGCCATATACCTGACCGATCGCATGGGAGATCACGATCAGGAGCCGGGTGAATTCAGTCAGGCTGATGAGGATGCGGTTAGCGTGCTGGCATCGGCCTGCGCCATTGCCCTGACCAACCAGCGCAACACGCAATCGGAACTGGCCAAGATGAACCGTCGCCTGCATGCCAGGGAAATCGAACTGGAACTGATGAATGAGGAGCTGACGCTCGCCAATGAGGCGAAAAGCCAGTTCCTGGCCAACACCAGCCATGAACTGCGCACCCCGCTCAATGCCATCATCGGTTTCTCGGAATTACTCAAGAATCCGAAAATCGGCGCATTGAGCGATAAACAGAAGCGCTATGTGGATCATGTCCATATCAGCGGCAAACGCCTGTTAACGATAATCAATGATCTGCTCGATATCAGCAAAATCGAGGCCGGCATGATGACAATTGATGAAATTCCGTGTCAGCCCGGCCAGATTGCCCATGAGGTGATGCACGAACTGTCGCCGCTGGCCGACAGCAAGCATATTGCGCTGACACTGGAAAACACCTGCCCGGATCATGAAAAGGTCATGCTCGATGCCGGCAAACTGCATCAGATTATGGTCAACCTGACCGGCAATGCCATCAAATTCACGCCCGAGGAGGGGCGTATTGATATCCGCATCAGTTTTGAGGATGAGAGCCCCAGCATACGCAATGTGGTGGTGACAATCAGCGATACCGGCTGCGGCATTGCCGAAGAGGATCAGGAAAAGATATTCGAACCCTTTGTACAGGCCAGCGGCGGACTCAATCGCGAACATGGCGGTACCGGACTGGGGCTGGCGCTGACCCGTCGTCAAGTGTTACTGCTCGGCGGTGCCATCAAGCTGCACAGCGAATTGGGAGCAGGCAGCAGCTTTACGGTATCGCTGCCGACCGAGCCGCTGGGCGCGGCACATAGCGAGAGCGGCATAGCACAACTGCCTGCACTGGCGCACAGCGATACCGAGGTGTCTGAAGTCATCCCGGCAATGGGGCCGCGACCGAAGATACTGGTGCTGGATGAAGATGATGCTCGCGCTGCCGCCACCATGACCCTGATGGAGCAACAGTCCTATGAGGCATGCCGGGTGAATATCGCCAATGTGGCCGAACTGTGCGACAGCCTGTGCCCGTATCTGATTATGCTGGGCATTCCACCGGAAGATGCACAACTGCATCAGAACCTGCAGGCATTGAAGAGCTACAAGGCGACACGCTCTCTGCCGGTGATTCTGGTAGGCGGCGACGCCGATGCGCTGGAGTTTTCGACCGGCCCGGTTGGCGTGATGGAAAAGGGTATCAAGCAGCAGGAAGTGCTGGATATGATTTCACGTTACTGCAACTTTATCCCGAGCCATCCGGAAATGCCCACCGTGCTGGTGATTGATGATGAACCGTCCGTGCGCGAATTCCTCAGGGATACTCTGGCGGCGGAAGGGTTCCGGGTGCTGCTGGCCCGCAACGGCCTGGAAGGCATACAAATGGCAGTGGAACGGGAACCGGATATGATTATTCTGGATCTGATGATGCCGCATATCAGCGGCTTCGACGTGATCCGGCAACTGAACCGCCACCCGGTGGCAGCCCATATTCCGGTGGTGATCTATACCGCCAAGGATCTGACCCGCGAAGAAGCATTGAATCTGGGGCGCGAGGCTGAACACATCCTTATCAAGGGCAGCAGTGGCCGGGCCGATCTGGTCAGGCAGCTGCAACGCATGGAACTGCTCTATCCGGCCCGCGCCCAGCTCATTGATCCAACCCTGGACTGTTTCAACAAGCGTTATATGGAGCGCCGCATTGAGCAGGAGCTGGCCAATGCCAAACGCTATGATCTCCGCTTCTCACTGATCAGCTGGCAAATCGATCGATATGAAGCCTATACCGAGCGTCATGGCGACCGCTGGGGTATTGCCGCCTTGAAAGAAATTATGGAAATCGTGCGTATCGTCACCCGCCGGGGGGATATCTGCGCTCGTATTGATGAGTCCCGATTCCTGCTGTTTCTGCCCCGTATTGAGCCGGCCAACAGCGAACGGGTGGCGGAAAAAATACGCATCCGCATCAGACAACACGGCTTTCTGCTACCCGAGGAACAAAAAGGCAAACTCCGGGCCTCTTTCGCTGCCGTGCACTTCGGCATCGATGCTGAAGATATGGAAGGCCTGGAGCGACTGCTGGCAGAGCGGCTGGCCGAAGCCATCCATGCCGGCGGCGATCAGGGGTGTTATGGCGATGACATCCGCTAGCTGGTAATCGTTGAAGGGAGGTAAAGCCCGATGCCAAATATATTAATTGTGGACGATAATCTCCTGAATCTGGAGCTGGCCGCCGATGTACTGGAAATGGCCGGTTTTGACATCATCACGGCCAGTTCCGCGCGGGAGGGCATAGCAAAGGCCGAGCAGAACCATCCCGATTTGATTCTGATGGATCTGCGCATGCCGGAGATGAGCGGGCTGGAAGCCATGCTGGCATTGCGCCGCAACCGGGCAACCAGCGATATTCCGGTCGCCGTATTGACCGCTTCGGTCATGAAAGGCGATGCGGAATCCCTGTTAAACAGCGGCTTCTCCGCCTACCTGGACAAACCAATCGACCCGTCACGCTTTGCAGCTCAGGTGGCCGATTTGCTGGAGCCTGACGATAAAGCCTAGCCAAGTAAGTCGTGAAACAGGCCGTGCACCTGCTGCATGCGTGTCCTTAATGTATCAGGCGTGGTGATTACAACATGGCGGCGCATGGTTTCCCATTCAGTCGCTTCACAATCATCCGGCAGCTGGCCGATAGAGCGCCACAACTCTACCCGCAGCGCATTCTCCATCTGGCGATAATCCAGATAGGTTGCCGCCAGAAAATCAGCCGATTGATGCCAGCCTGCCGGAGCGCTGGCGGGCAGCTGATGCAGGATATCCACCGTTCTGCTGGCGCTGCCGCCAAATGCCAGACGCGCAAACTGGGCCAGAAACTCAATATCCACCAGACCGCCGGCATCCTGTTTCAGATTGATGATCGCATCGGATTTGCTGGCCAGATGATCGAGCATTTTCTGGCGCATGGTTCGCACATCCGTGGACAACGCCGCCCGGTTCCTGTCCAGGTTCAGTACGGTTTCCACCACAGCATCGACACGCGCCCTGTCCGCATCTGAACCGGCAACAGAGCGCGCCCGGCACAGAGCCTGATGCTCCCAGGTCTGCGCGTCATGCAACTGATAATCGCGAAAACCGTTCAAACCCGTTACCAGCACGCCGGAGCTGCCGGACGGGCGCAGGCGCGCATCGAATTCAAAGCCGGCGCCGAACGGCGGTTTGCCGGTCAGATACTGAATCATGCGCCGCCCCAGACGCTGGGCATGTTCGCCCATGCTGCGCTGGCCCAGTATCTCACGCGGATCATCGTGCGCCAGCACAAACACCATATCGAGATCGGATACCAGCCCCATTTCACGCGAGCCGTGTTTGCCCATGGCCAAAGCCACAAACGGGAAATCAGCCGGCAGTTCCATCTGGCGCAGGCACAGGCGCAGCACCGCCTGCGTGGCCGCATCGGCGATATCGGCCAGCCAGCCGCCGATCTCCATCGCATCGGCGCGATGGGCATCGACCGCCAGCGCCGATAATAATCTGCCCCGATCCACCCAGCGCCCGATATCGGCCAGCGCCTGCTCCACATCATCGAGATCATGCAGCTCATCGAGACGGCGACAAATATCCCCGATATCGGTCGCATGGTGTTCCACCGTCAGCGGCCATTCCAGCCATGACGGATCGTTTACAATATGATCGGCCAGATAACGGCTGGCCGAGAGCACCCCGATCAACCAGTCCAGCGCGCCCTGATGGGTGGCCAGCAAATCAATCCAGGTGGCGCGTCCGGCAATCGTATGAATCAGTCCGGCAAACGATTCCAGCGCC
>CAZXAI010000081.1:0-6947 GCA_964638265.1 uncultured Zetaproteobacteria bacterium | reverse complement strand
GTATGCCATCAGCGAGGGCGGACTGGAACAAACCCTGACGTTTTTCGCATAGCGGCTTTACCGGCCTGCTACGTCAGTGAATAATATGTGTTTTTATGCTATGCTATTAGCTGTTCGAGACAGGGAGGCAGGATTGCACAGTAACATCGTCCGCTTTTTTCTGACCGCTATCGCTGCCGGCCTCTTTTTTGTCTGCCTGCTTTCTCCCGGCCCGGCGCAAGCGGACGCCGATATGATCCGGGTCGGCATTCTACACTCTCAAACCGGCACCATGGCGACCAGCGAACAGCCGGTCATCAATGCCACCCTGCTGGCAATCGAACAGATCAATGCTGCCGGCGGCCTGCTGGGCCAGCACTTGCAAGCGGTTATTGCCGATGGTAAATCCGATGAACACACTTTTGCCACTGAAGCGGCGCGACTCATCACAGCGGAGCATGTCGATGTGATCTTTGGCTGCTGGACATCGGCCAGCCGCAAGGCAGTCAAGCCGATAGTAGAGTCACTGGACTCCCTGCTCTTTTACCCGCTTCAATACGAAGGGCTGGAACATTCCGATCACATCATTTACACCGGCGCTACGCCCAATCAGCAGATTTTTCCAGCCATCAGCTGGGCCGTCCGCACCTTCGGCACACGCGTGTATCTGGTCGGTTCCGATTATGTGTTCCCACGCGTCGCCAACTGGCTGATTCATAAGCAGCTCAAACTGATTGGCGCTGAAGTGGTCGGCGAATCCTATGTCCGGCTGGGTTTCACTGATTTCACCCAGATAGTGGCCGATATCAAAAAGCAGCGACCCGATATCATCATCAATACCATCAACGGCGATTCCAATATCGCTTTTTTCCATGCGCTGAAAACAGCCGGCATCAGCGCCAAAATATCGCCTGTACTCTCCTTCAGTCTGGCGGAGCCGGGCATTCAGCATATACCGGCGGATGAAATCACCGGCCATTATGCCGCCTGGAGTTATTTCCAGAGCCTGCCCAATCCGCAAAACAAGGCATTTGTTGCAGCGTATCAAAAGCGCTTCGGGCCGCAGCCGATCAGCGACCCGATGGAGGCTGCCTGGGTCGGCGTGTACCTGTGGGCCAATGCCGTCCGGCATGCGAATACCAGCGACCCGAAAGTGATTCAGAATACCGTACTGCATCAAAGCCTGAGCGCCCCGGAAGGCATTGTATCGGTCGATCAGAGTAACAATCACCTGTGGAAAACATCCCGCATTGGCCGCATCAATCGCCGGCGCCAGTTTGATATTGTCTGGTCCAGCCATCATGCCCTCAAACCATTCCCCTACCCGCTGTTGATCGAGCCACGGCAGGGTCGGAAATTTCTTAACCATCTCTTTGATCAATGGGGTGGCCAGTGGTCGCAGCCTGACCCGCAGCCATGAAGGAGGTAAAAGCCGGAGGTCGCTCCATTCGCAACGAAGTGCTGCTGCTGTGCGCCATCTCCGTTGTCCTGGTAGCCGGACTGGCTGGCGGCAGCGCCTATTACCTGCTCAAACAACAGCAACAGCAGCAAACCATGTTGTCCCTGCACGATCTGGCCGATGAACGCGGTGCGGCAATCGAATCGTATATGGATGCAAATATCAACCAGCTGAGCGAATCCAGTCAATCCATCGATATAAGTATTGCCATGCAGAAACTGGATCAGGCATACCGGCATGGCAGAACATCCGGCGATTATCAGAATATGGATGCCGCCTTCAGACCGATGTTCCAGTCCATGCTGGAACACGAACAATATTACGACATTTTCCTGATCAACCGGACCGGTGATATTGTCTTTACTGTTATGCATGAAGCTGATTTCGCCACCAGCCTGACTACCGGCCCCTACCGCGACACCGGACTGGCTCATGTCTGGCGCGATGCACTCAACCAGATATCACCGGATATATCGCAATTTGAATACTATAAACCCTCCCGGAAAGCAGCCCTGTTTATGGCTGCGCCGATTATTCACGGCGGCGCATTATACGGCGTGCTGGCATTCCAGTTGAATACCGATGCCCTCTACCGCGTCAGCGGCGATCTCGGTGGTCTGGGTAATACGGGCGAAATCATTCTCGGCGCCGATCAGGGCAAATATGTGCTGATTACTGCCCCCACACGCCACAACCCTGACGCCGCATTCCAACAGAAGATATCGCGCCACAGCGAATTGGCCCAGCCCATCAAGGAAGCCACCCGTGGCCAGACAGGCCATGGTATGTTTCAGGATTTGCGCGGCGTTGCTGTGCTGGCGGCGTGGGAATATCTACCCAGCCTGAACTGGGGCATGGTGGCCAAAATTGATCAGAGCGAAGCCATGGCGGCACTGGATGTTATATCCAACCGGCTGATCATGGCTATCGCGATCATACTGCTGCTGGTGCTGGCCGGCGTGGCATGGCGCACCAATCGTATAACCCGCCCCCTGATCCGGCTGACCAACGTCGCCGCCAATATCGCCGATAATCACCGTTTTGATATTGATGCGCCGGTGGATACGCCGGTTGCTGAAATCAATGCACTATCGCTGGCCTTTAACCGTATGTCTGCTGAGATCCTCGATTATCAGGACGTATTGGAAGAGAAGGTGCAAGCGCGCACTGCCGAACTGTCCCGACTGAAAACTGCCATTGAGCAAACGCATGATATCGTCATGATCACCGACCGGGATGCCATGATTGAATATGTCAATCCGGCTTTCGAGCACATATCCGGTTACAGCGCCAAAGAGGCGGTGGGTCGCCGGGCTGTGCTGATTAAAAGCGGAGAGATGTCTCAGGCATTCTATAAACAGATGTGGGATACCATTCTGGCCGGGAAAAACTGGCAGGCGGACTTTATCAACCGCAACAAGGCGGGTGAACTGTATGAAGTCGAACAGACCATTTCGCCCATCAAGAATGAACAGGGCAATATCACCGGTTTTGTCTCGGTGCAACGCGATATCACCGATGAAAAACAGCAACAGGTGAGGCTGGAACACACACAACGGCTCGAATCGCTCGGCGTGCTGGCCGGCGGCATCGCCCATGATTTCAATAACCTGCTGACTACCATTCTCGGCAACGCCGGGCTGGCGCTTCGGCATATACCCGATGATGCCCCCATCGCCGCCAACCTGAAACATATTGAGGATGCCAGCGAACGCGCTGCCGATTTATGCAAACAGATGCTGGCCTATTCCGGCAAGGGCAAGTTTATCGTCGCCCCTGTCAACCTGAGCGCACTGGTTAGCGATATTATCCAGCTGCTGAGCATTTCCATCGGCAAGAATGTCCGCCTGCGCACTGACCTGGATGATACCCTGCCAGACATTGAAGCGGACAAGGCGCAGATGCAGCAGGTGATTATGAACCTGGTGATCAACGCCTCAGAAGCCATTGGCAAGGCAAACGGCAATATCGTAATCCATACCGGCGTGATCGATGCCGATGACTCCTATTTGAAAACCACCCATATCGACGACCCATTACCGGGCGGACGCTATGTATGCATGGAAATATCCGATGATGGCTGCGGCATGGATAAACAAACACAGAAAAAACTGTTTGACCCGTTTTTCACCACCAAATTCACCGGACGCGGGCTGGGCATGAGCGCCATCCTCGGCATTGTACGCGGCCATCACGGCGCCATTAAAGTGTATTCAGAACCCGGCATAGGCACAACATTCAAGGTGCTGTTTCCTGTTGCGGCCGGGCTGACATCACCGGACACGCCGGCCGATGGCGACAGCGCATGGACAGGCCATGGCATGATACTGGTGGTGGATGATGAAGCCGGTTTGAGAGAAACCGCCAGTCTGATGCTGGCACATATTGGCTTCCAGGTGATTACCGCCTGCGATGGCCTCGAGGCGGTAGAGATATTCGGGCGTTTGCATGCAGAAGTTGATATCGTGCTGCTGGATATGACCATGCCGAATATGGATGGCAAAACCGCATTCCGGGAAATGCGCCGCATCGACCCTGACGTCCGGGTCATTCTCTCCAGTGGTTACAATGAACAGGAAGCCACCAGCCATTTTGCCGATCAGGGATTGGCCGGGTTCATCCAGAAGCCCTACCACCTGGCGACCTTACGCCAGAAATTGCAGGCAATCTGTTCAAACTGATCTACCTCAAACCCTTTCACCGCAGGTTTAAAATGTTTAAAAAAATCAGGGTGCTGTTGTCAGCATATCCATTTCATGCTGGGTGAAGCCGGCCTGCTCGCGCGCGACCATATTATACGGTCCCATTAAGCCCTTGGGGTAATATTCAGCCAGCAGTCGGGTAAACGTCGCCAGCGGTTCCAGCCCCTGCTGTTGGCAGCAGTAGCGGAACCAGCGGTTGCCGACCGCCACATGGCCGATTTCATCGCGCAGGATAATATCGAGAATACTCACTGCGTTATCATCGCCGGCCTGCGCCAGTTTCTGCTGAATGCCCGGCGTCACATCCAGGCCGCGCGCTTCGAGCACACGCGGCACCAGCGCCATGCGCGTCAGCACATCATGGGCGGTCTTTTCGCACATTTCCCATAAACCGCCATGTGCATCATAATCGCCGTATTCACCGCCCAGATGACGCAGATGGGCGCGAATCAGTTCAAAGTGATAGGCCTCTTCCAGCGCCACCTGCAGCCAGTCGCTGTAAAAAGCTTCCGGCATACCGGCAAAGCGTTGCACCGCATCGAGGGCCAGATTGATGGCATTGAATTCGATATGCGCAATGGCATGCATCATAATGGCGCGCCCCTCCGACGTACCAAAACCGCGCCGGGGCATGTTTCTGGCGCGAACCAGATGCGGTCGCTGTGGCCGGCCCGGCGTTGTGACTGATGGCATAACAGCCGTGCGATCCACAGTAATGCGTTGATTTTCCCATTGCCGGGCCAATACACGCAGGCCGGCTATTTTCTCATCGGCGTTGTCCATCAACAGGCACCGGGCCGCTATGTTGCGCATTTCATTGTTCACTTGAGCATCTCCCGTCATACCTCCAGCATGGCGGCATGTCTTCACACATATCGGATTTAAGCCAGCGCGCCGCAGCGCTTGCCGCCCTGACGCAGGCAGTCTATCTGGTCGATAGCATTGCCCGCAAAGGAATCGTGGATGCAGAAGACTGCAAGACGCTGTTGAACAGCCTGTTTACCGATACGCATAGCCAGCCGCAGGCCATCTCCGAGATATACGGCGGCGCAGCCGCGCTGAGTACCGGCCTGCGCATTTGCATCCAGTTACTGCAGGGTAGCGACATGCCACAGGCCAAAGCGCTGATGGTGTACAGCGGCGGCCTGATGACGCTGGAGCGGCGCCTGGCCAAAGATGCCTCAACCCGCCATCAGCTGGCCGACGGCATGCATCGCATTACCAGCCAACGCCACTATTTCGGCGATGCCATGCACACGAGCGTGATTGCCGCCATCGCCGATTTGTATGGCGACACCATCAGCCACATGAAACCGCGCATCATTGTGCGCGGAAAATCCGAACACCTGAGCCAGAGCGCCAATACCCAGCGCGTGCGCGCTCTGCTGATGGCCGGCCTGCGCGCAGCCCATTTATGGCACAAGCATGGCGGCGGTCATATCAGCCTGCTGCTCCGGCGCAAGGCAATGATACGCGAACTCGAAGCGCTGCGTCAGCAGATCTGAACAGAGCCCTGTTCACGCCAGCGCGCATGGGTTGCCTGCCCGCCTGTGGCTGAAACATTGCCACGCAATAGCAACCGTGATGCTGGCGTGTTGTTTATGGCATATTACGGGGTATTTTTTTCTGTTTTTACTTCATATTGGCTATGTTATGCTCCGGCTTCCAAATCAGGAGGAGGAACTATGAGAATTGTATTATTTCTATCTGCATTGTTTGCTTTTGCGATGTCGGCCAATGCCGGCGTTGTAGATCGCGCCGCAGCACTGCAAGCCCAGCTCAAAGGCAATAACAGCTATCATGCACACCTGGCACGGGAACTGGCCGATGTGGCAGAGGCTGAATTAGACCAGCATGACATTACCGTCGCCCGCTCATTTATGAAGATGGCAGAAGATCATGCCGCCAAAGCAGGAGGTGCCAAATGATGCATCGTATTATCATTGGCCTCGCAGCACTATCCATGTCTGCCTGTGCTCTGACCACGCCGGACACCAGCATCGGTGAACTGGATAACGCCCGCGCCGCCATTGCCGCTGCCAAGGCAGCCGGCGCTGAACAATGCGCCCCCAAACTACAGGCTCAGGCCGTTGCCAACCTGTATTGGGCCGCCCATGAATTCAGCGAGGGCGATTATCACCCGGATGAAAATGCCGAACTGGCTGCCGCAGCAGAATCAAAGGCCAAAGCAGCCCGTGCTAAAGCGATAAAGGGATGCAAGCCGGAAATCATCCAGCTCGATGGTATCCGCTTCCCGCATGACAGCGCCAGAATAACGCCTGCCGCAGCAGCTATTCTGGATAAGGCGGTCAGCACATTGAAACGCCGCTCGGATATCAAGGTGGAAGTTGCTGCGCATACCGATAGCAGTGCTTCGGATGCTTATAATCTGGCCCTGTCCAACCGTCGTGCTGCCAGTGTGATGGCCTATCTGCAATCGCATGGAATCAGTGCAGCCCGCCTAAGCGCCAAGGGTTATGGCGAATCGCAACCGATCGCCAGCAATGCAACCAAAGCTGGCAGAGCACAAAACCGCCGTGTTGAGCTGCGTGTTCAGCGCTAACAACCTGCACCGCTAAAGCCAAAAAAACGGGTCGCTCACGCGGCCCGTTTTTTTGTTCCCGATTCAAGCCGGGTTCAGAAAAAAACCGCAATCCCGATCACAACCAGAACGGGAAATAATATGGGCGCTACCGATTTTATCCGGTCGAACACAGCCTGGCCGGATATACTGTTTATATTCGGCAGCAGCATCTGGGCTGAGCCAAACAGCTTTATGGCATCGGTGGACTGGATGGGCACAGGAT
>CAZXAI010000080.1:0-7050 GCA_964638265.1 uncultured Zetaproteobacteria bacterium | reverse complement strand
TCAATCTGCTTCAGGCTGCAGCAGGGGGGCTTTGCCTTGTTTGGCGCGCATAAAATTCAAGGTGCGGGAAACTACCGGCTTGCGGATAATCCAGCACTCCAGCTGATATTTGCCGGGATAATTCATAATCATCAGGCCGAACAGGATGCTGAGCAGGCCCTGGCCCGGTGTGAATAACATGATGAATCCGGCCAGCAGCAGTATTGCCCCAAACATGTTTTTCAGTCCCGCCAGCACTAGCCCTTTGATCAGGCCATGATTGTTCTGCGCCATGCGATGACGGCCGTGATGGGTGAAATAATCTTCCGGTATGCGGGCCACAATCAGCGGCATGGCAGCCAGACTGATGATAAACATGACGACTGAAGCGGCAAGGAGCCACCAGGCCCAGACCTCGAAGAATGCCGTTAACTGTAGCCATGCTGCTTCCATGCAATGCCGGCTTAGGGGCGGGAATTGATATTGAACAGGCGTTCGTGTTCTTCCAGCGCATAGCGGTCGGTCATGCTGGCGATATAGTCGGCAATGATTCTGGCCAGCCGTTCGGTATTGAGTGCGCCGGATGATCGGGCTGTATCCATTTCCTGTTGCTGGTGATGCGGCAACATGGCCGGATTTTGCATATAGGTGTCAAAAATTTCGCGAATGACCCGTTCAGCCTTGCTGGCCATGCGCGCGACCCGGTAATGGCGATACATGTTTTTGTAGAGGAATTTCTTTAATTGGCCATTCTTTTTTCTGGCAGCTGGCGAAAAAGCAACCAGTGGCGTCTGGGCCGCCCGGACATCTGCGAAGCTGTTGATATTCAGCGCCTGAATACGCCGGCCGGTTTCCTCCACCACATCGACAATCAGGAAATTAATCATATGGCGCACGGTTTCATTGATCTTTAGCCGTTCGGGCGCATCAGGAAAATCCACTTCGATCTGGCTATAAAACTGGCCGAATAATGCCAGCTGGCGTAAATCATCAACCGACAACATGCCCGCCCGGTACCCATCATCAATATCGTGATTATTATAGGCAATCTCATCGGCCAGATTACCGATCTGGGATTCCAGCGCCGGTTGTTCATGCAGGTTGAAATGGGCCAGATCGCGATTGGACGGCGTATCATAGGCGGAATGATGTTTGACGATGCCTTCGCGGGTTTCATAGCTCAGATTCAAGCCGGTAAACGCGGCATATTTATGTTCCAGTTTTTCGACGATGCGCAGCGACTGGCGATTGTGTTCGAAACCGCCGTAGTGTTGCATGACATCATTGAGCGCATCCTGACCGGAATGGCCGAATGGCGTATGCCCCAGATCGTGAGCCAGCGCTACGGCTTCGGCCAGGTCTTCATGCAGGCGCATGGAACGGCAAATCGAGCGGGCGATTTGGGCGACTTCTATCGAATGGGTCAGGCGGGTGCGGTAGTGATCGCCCTCATGGTTTACAAATACCTGGGTTTTGTATTCCAGCCGGCGAAAGGCTGTTGAGTGGATAATACGATCCCGGTCGCGCTGATACGGGTTTCTGTGTTCCGATTCCGGCTCCTCGTATACGCGCCCGCGCGAACAGGCTGTTCGGCAGGCATAGGGCGCCAGGGTGGATTCATAGGCGTTTTCAGGCACGGGCGTTGACGGATTCCATCATGGACAGCGCCTGCAGCGCCGCCCTGCGTGGATCGGCTGCATGCAGAATCGGGCGTCCGACCACCAGATAATCCGAGCCTCCGGCAATGGCTGCAGCCGGGTCGGCCACGCGTTTCTGATCCTGTATATCCTGCCCGCCCCAGCGGATACCCGGCGTGACGGTCAGAAAGTCGGCACCGCAGGCCGCTTTAATCGCGGCGGCTTCATGCACGCTGCAAACCACGCCGTGCAAACCGGCATCCCGGGCCATGTGTGCGCGCTGCAATGCCACATCACGGGCCTGATCCTGCGGCATGGGATCGCTGGTCAGCACGGTTACGGCAATCAATGTCATAGCGGGGAAGGCTGCTGCTGATTCAGCCGCAGCGGCCAGCATCTGTTGGCCGCCGCCGGCATGCACATTGATCATATCCACGCCCAGATGGCCGGCGCTTTCAACGGCTTGAGCGACAGTATTGGGGATATCATGAAATTTGAGATCGAGAAATACGCGATGCTGTTGTCTGATCGATGCTACCAGCGCCGGCCCCTCCGCGACAAACAGGCGCAGGCCGACTTTGAACCAGCCGATACTATCACCCAGCCGGTCTCGCATGCTCAGCGCTTCCTGGGCGCAACTGACATCCAGCGCTACCATCAAACGATCTTTCATTTATATATCTTCCTCATGTTTGGGATGCAGCGTGCCCCATGAATGGCACTGGGGGCACTGCCAGCGCACTTCAACCACTTCGACGCCGCATTGTTCACAACTGTAGTTTCTGGCTGTCTTGCGCCATTGACGTGCGAAACGGGTGTGTACATCGTCATCCTTGCCCAGAATCGCATGTAAACGCAGCGACTGGCGCAGTGAGCGGGGTTCAAATGCCATCGCGTCACAACATTGCCTTGCTTCTGAAATATTGCGCTGATGCGCCAGCGCCTCAATCCATGCCAGCATCAGTTCGGCATCATGATGTTTATGCCATAAATCACGCAGCAATGCAGCGCCATGCGACTGGTAAAATGATGGATGCTGCAGCAGGCAGGGGATCACCAGCGGGAAATGTTCACGGGCATATTGCCACAACCTCTGGATACCGGCTCTGGCGGTATCCGTATCATTCTCCTGTAAAGCCAGTTCGATCTCCACGATGCAGGCCGGCGCACAGGACTCATCCAGTTCCAGCGCCCTGGCGGCGTAGGTGTGCGCCTCAGCCAGATTATGCTGTTGATAACACTGACGCGCCATCTCCGAAAACAGATAGGCCCGGCGTGAGCCGTATGATTCATTGCGTACGCGTTCCAGTCTGGATAATAGCTCTTCCGCCGCCAGCCATTCACTGCTCTGCTCGCGAATGCGCAGACAGGCTTCCAGTGCGCCGGCATGATCCGACTGAATTTCCAGCGCTTTCTGATACTGGTACAGGGCCCGATCCAGCAGTCCGCCGGTCTGAAAATCAGTGGCCAGGGCCAGGTGGGCCTGCAAATGCATGGATTTCGGTAAATCGGGACGGGCCAGCAGATTTTGATGGATGCGCACCGCACGACCGATCTCGCCCTTGGAGCGAAACATTTCGCCCAGCGCCATATATACATCAGCGGCTTCCGAACGCAGGCGCGCCACCTGCACCATCTCTTTCAGAGCCAGGTCGGGTTCATCCGAGAGCAGGTAATTGATGCCGCGCAGCAATGGTGATACGCGCTCGTCCTCTGCTGTTTCCGGTTTGTTTTCATCCTGGATCGGTCGCAATACCAGTGCCACCAGCACTACCAGCGCGATGGCGGTAATAGCCAGCAATAAGGTATTCATACGTCGTCCTGAAGCGGGATATTCCTCAAGTTATCCACTTCCCGCTGCAAGCGCGCGTGTTCAGCCTTGAGCCAGGTGATTTCCTGTTTATGTTTGCGCCTGGAAAAGCTCAGCGCCAGCACGCCGCCGGCGAAGCCGAGAAAGAAAGAAATAAAGACAGGCACATAGATGGGAATATCGGCGCTGCTGACGCCAAGAAAATGGATGCGCACCGGTAACAGATTGGCCATGGCGAACATGGTGGCAAACGATGTCAGCACGATGACCAACAGGACGTTGATCCAGTTGACCGAGTTCAGTCCGGGCAGATTTTTTATCATTTAATGCCGAAGTTCAGCTTGAACTGTCAACCCGTTCACGCAACACCTTGCCCGGTTTGAAATGAGGGATGATTTTGGCCGGCACCATGACAGAGGCGCCGGTTTTCGGATTTCTGCCCACGCGGGCATTGCGTGCTTTGGTGGTGAAACTGCCGAAGCCGCGCAGCTCCACATGATCACCCGCCGCCAGGGCATCGCCAATGACAGCCAGGATCGTATTGACAACCACCTCGGCCTCATGGCGGGTAATGCCTTCCTGCTGCTCTGCAATAATTTCAACCAGTTCTGACTTTGTCATAAGTACCTCATTACCATGAAACAAGCAACGCGCCTGCATGACTTCTTTGCAGCCCATGCGCATTATACCAGAGCATAGACCATCCAATCCGATGTGCAAGCCTGCTCTGGCCCGCACGGTGCATGCACCGTGCGGTTGCCAATCAGGCCTGTTTCGTTTTTTCTGTTTTTGTGCCGGTCTGTTTCGGCTCCATCCGATCCAGCAGTTTGCGCTGCAATTCCAGCGCCAGCGCTGATGGGGTGGAATCCTCGGCTGTCTGGCGGGAATAGCTGCGCACGGCATCACGCTCTTCAGCCTGCAACTGCTGCTTGATCGACAGCTCCACCTGACGGCGCTTGCGATTGACCTCGATGATTTTCGCTTCGATCTTGTCGCCTGCTTTCAGGGCATCATGATCGCGGGGGATTTCACGGTTGGCCAGATACGCATGCACGCCTTCGGTCAGCTTGACAATCGCACCGCTGGGCTTGAGTTCCGTGACAGTGCCCTCGATACTGCTGCCGCGTTTGACGCTGGACAGGAATAGTTCGAACGGGTCGCCGGAAAGCTGTTTGATGCCCAGTGAGATGCGCTGTTTTTCGCTATCGACGCCGAGCACAACACATTCGACTTCCTGCTTCTTGCTGTATGCCTGCAGTGCATCCGCGCCTTTTTGATCCCATGACAGGTTTTCCACATGCACCAGCCCGTCCATGCCCTCATCCACCGGTACAAAGAAACCGAAATCCGTGATATTTTTAATTTTTCCTGTGATATGGGAGCCGACCGGGTGGGCTGCGAGCCATGTGTTCCACGGATTTTCGCTGACCGCTTTCAGGCTCAGGCGTAAGCGGCGCGCTGAAGCATCCACTTCCAATACGGCTACATCGACTACATCGCCTTCAGTCAGCACCTGCGACGGCTTGACATCGCGCTTGGTCCAGCTCATTTCCGAGCGGTGAATCATGCCTTCAATACCGGGCTCCAGTTCCACTACCGCGCCAAAGTCCAGCAGGCGGCGCACTGTGCCGGTTAAACGCATGCCCGGCTCGTAGGTGGTGGCCACATGTTCCCACGGGTCGGATTGCAGCGATTTGACCGAAACAGACACCTTGCCCGTTTCGGCATTGAGTTTGGCAATTTCAACAGTGATCTGTTGTCCGACGGATAACATTTCAGACGGGTGTTTGATTCTGCGCCATGAAATATCGGATACGTGCAACAGCGCATCGACACCGCCCAGATCCACAAAGGCGCCAAAATCAGCCATGCGTTTGACGATGCCGGATACTTTATCACCGACCTTATGCTGTTCGAAAAACACAGCGCGCATGGCCAGTTGTTCGACCGCCATCGGCTTTTTGCGTGACACCACGATATTATCCGGTTTGCGACGCGCCTCCAGGATGGCCACCTTGCAGGTCTGTCCAATCAGGCTGGCGCCATCAACATGGAAATCCGTATCGGCTTCCGAACGCGGCATAAATGCATTGAGTCCGTTTAAGTTGACTCTGAAGCCGCCTTTGACTTCGCTGCTGATGATTGCATCTACACATGAATCATCCGCCATGGCGCGTTCAATATCAGTCCATGCAGCACTCTGTTTGGCCGCCAGTACGGACAACTGTACGCCGGCAGTGCCACCGACAGATTGCACCAGAGCATCGATTTCCTCGCCAACGACCGGAACATCCATGCCGGCCTGTTCGAATTCCGAGCGCGGGATGGAACCTTCCGCCTTGGCGCCGACATCAATAATGACTGCATCGCTATTGATGCTGACGACCATACCCTTGATCATTTCACCGCGTTTGACGACCGGTTGCTCTTTCAGGGACGCTTCAAACATCTGTTTGAACGATTCCTCTTCGGGATCGTCTGATTCATCCGCTGGCGGGGTTGCCGCGACAGGGGCATCGTTGGCCTGTTCTGTTGCTTCAGCAACTTCTTCGGCGGCTGTTGCTGCCGCTGCCGTGTTTTCTGCGCTTTCTTCAGTTTGCGGCGTATTTACTGCCTCTACGTCCACTGTATGCACATCTGCAGAAACTGTCTCTACGTCTTGCACATCAACATCCTGTACGTTTTCGATTTTGTTGGCTTCGCTCATTGTTACCATCCCGGTCACTCAATTCTAAAGAATTGTTATTCAGTGTTGTGTATTTTTTTGCTCTGTCATGGTTGTGTTGCTTGAATCAGCTTTCTCCGCTCCAGAACGCCCAGCATACGATCCACCACTTCCTCGACGCGTAATGTGGTCGAGTCAATGATGATGGCATCGCGTGCCTGTTGCAGTGGTGCATGCTGACGTTCTCTATCGCGTTGGTCACGCATTTTCAGTTCCGCGATCACGGCATCCAGGCTGCTGTCGCTTTCATCTTTCAACTGAGTCCAGCGTCGGCGGGCGCGTTCGCGCACCGATGCGGTCAAAAAAAACTTGGCCGGCGCATCCGGCAATACCACCGTGCCGATATCGCGCCCGTCCATAATGCAGCCGTTTGCGGATAAGGCGTGCTGTAATCCCAGCAGTTTCTCACGCACTTTCGCCATGGCTGCGACCTGCGATGCCGCTGCGCCTACCGCTTCGCTGCGCAATGTGCCGGTGACATTTACACCGGACATGCAGATGCCGTCCACTGTCCACTCGATGTCACCCAGCATGCTGTCCACGACCGCAGTCACCGCATCTTCATCCGAGAGCGGGATATTGCGTTGCAATGTCACCGAGCCGGTCAAGCGGTACAGCAGGCCGGTGTCCAGCACCGGCAGCCCGATTTCCTCGGCCAGCATGCTGGCTACCGTGCCCTTGCCCGAACCGGATGGCCCGTCAATGGCAACGGTCAGCCCTTTGACTGCGTTCCAGTCACTCACGCCTCACTCCATCTTACATTCATGCCAATACGCTGAGCCAGCGTTACAAAATTCGGGAAGCTGGTAGCAATGGCAGCGGCATTATGGATGCGAATCTCAGCATCGGCGCGCTGTGCTGCCACCGCCATGGCCATGGCAATGCGGTGGTCGCCATGC
>CAZXAI010000079.1:0-7139 GCA_964638265.1 uncultured Zetaproteobacteria bacterium | reverse complement strand
GGAATTCAATGATGCACATACGGCTGGCGCTTTCGATGCCATGCAGTAATCTGGCCGCTATGCCTGAATTACCTGAAGTGGAAACCATCCGGAGCGGGCTGGAACCCTTGCTGATTGATCGGTCTATCTGCGGCATTATCTGCCACCGAGCCAGCCTGCGCTACCCGTTGCCGGATTTATCCGTGCTGACCGGAGCCCGGATCAGCGGCGTTCAACGCCGTGCCAAATACCTGCTGTTCAAACTGGATCAAGGCAGCCGGACGCTGGTCTGGCACCTGGGCATGACCGGCCAGTTTCATGTCCTGCCACAACAAACTGAGGCCGGCGCGCACGAACATGTGCGCGTCAATCTGAACGACGGGTATAGCCTGCGTTACCGTGATGCCCGCCGTTTCGGCTATGCCGGCCTGCTGGATAGCGCGCTGCTGGAAACGCATGCCTGGTTTAAAAACCTGGGCCCGGAACCATTGTCGGCATCATTTAATGGCAACCACCTGGCATCTGTCTGCGCAGGCCGCAACGCGCCGATCAAAAACATCATCATGAATGCAGCCGTCGTTGTTGGTGTCGGTAATATCTATGCCGCCGAATCACTGTTCCGGGCCGGTATTCACCCGGCTCGTGCGGCTGGTCGAATCGCGAGCGCTCGCCTGTCCCGGCTGGTCGATCATATCCAGACCGTGCTGGCCGAGGCGATTGCAGCCGGAGGCAGTACGATCAGCGATTTTGTCCATGCCGATGGCCAGCCCGGCTATTTTGCCCACAGCTTTCAGGTGTATGGGCGAACAGGGGAACCATGCTACCGTTGCGGCAAACCCATCAAGCGCATCATACAGGCGGGGCGCAGCACATTTTTTTGTCGTGGCTGTCAGCATTGATGCGCCAGCGCCTCAATGTGTGTTCATTTATCCATGCACCAGCCCCGTGCCATGTCCTTTTTGTGTGCTGTTCATAAACGGAACAAGGCCTGTTCGCTGGCATCTGTCGCCTGCCCCGTGAAAGATTGATAGAAGGCGGTTACCATGCGCCGAATTTGATTGATGTGGAGAAACACGTGAAACAGGCACTGGAGAAGGCAATAAAACAGGCGCTGGAAACCTTACTGGCGGAGCATCCCGATGCCGCGATGCCGCCGGTGGTATTGAATCGGCCCAAACAGAAAGAGCACGGCGATTATGCCGCCAATGTAGCGATGCCGCTGGCCCGTGTGCTCAAGCAGAGCCCGCAACAGATTGCGGCACGCATACTCGATGTGGTGCAGTGGCCGGATGCGGTGGCAGGGGCGGATATTGCCGGCCCCGGCTTTATCAATATCCGTCTGAAGCAGGCCAGCGAAGCTGCGGTCTTGAAACGCATCATCAACGCCGGTGAGCAATATGGCCGCGTGGCTAAAGCCGATGATGCAGCAAAGATAAACCTCGAATTTGTATCGGCCAACCCGACCGGCCCCATGCATGTCGGACACGGGCGCGGCGCGGTCGTGGGCGATGCGCTGGCCAATGTGCTGGCAGCAGTCGGCCACGATGTGCAGCGTGAATACTATATCAATGACGCCGGCGCCCAGATCGGCGTGCTGGCGAACAGCGTCTGGCTGCGCATGCAGGCATTGCAGGGCGAAACGATTGATTTTCCGGCAGGGACTTATCCGGGTGATTATATCGTGGACATTGCCCGTCAGATATTGACTGCGCACCATTATGCAGACTTGTTGGCCATGGATGAACAGGCACGCCTGTCACTGATCGGACAGCTGGCCATTGATGCCAATATGGCCATGATCCGGGATGATCTGGATGCCATCGGCATTCAGTTTGATGTGTATTTTTCCGAGCAGTCGCTACACAGCAGCGGCAGCGTGACCAAGCTGATTGAACGGCTCCAGGCCGATGGCGTGGTTTATCGCGGCACCCTGCCACCGCCCAAGGGCAAGGCCGTATCCGATTACCAGCCGGTGGAACAATTATTATTCCGCACGACCGAGTTCGGTGATGATGTGGATCGCCCGCTGGCCAAGCAGGATGGCACAGCCACCTATTTTGCCGCCGATATCGCCTACCATTACAATAAGCATCAGCGCGGCTTTGACCGCATGATAGATATCTGGGGCGCTGATCACGGCGGTTATGTCACACGCGTGCAGGCAGCGATGAAAGCGCTGATCCAGGCCGATGCGCAACCGGACGTATTGCTGGTGCAGATGGTGAACCTGACCCGTGACGGCAAGCCGGTAAAAATGTCCAAACGGGCCGGCACCTTTGTCACCCTGCGCGAAGTCGTTGATGAAGTCGGATCCGATGCCGTGCGCTTTAATTTCATGACGCGCCGGGTGGAGAGCCAGCTGGATTTCGATCTGGAAGCGGCCAAAAAACAGAATGATGAGAACCCGGTCTATTATGTGCAATATGCCCATGCCCGCATTGCCGCGATTCTGCGCAAGGCGGCGGAGGAGGGGATCAAACTCGCAGATGCAGACGACGTGGATGTGTCGGTGCTGACTTCACATGAAGAGCAGCGTTTAATCTCCCACCTGCTGGCTTACCCGGATGCCCTGAAAAAGTCGGCGACCCGGCTGGAAGCATACCGTGTGGCCACGTTTGTGATGCGCCTGGCAGCGGATTTCCACAGCTTTTATCATAAGCACAAGGTCGTCACCGATGATGCCGGGCTGACTGCGGCGCGGATTGTGCTGATCCGGGCTGTCGCCCAGGTGATCAGCAATGCCTTGTCCATACTGGGCGTGTCTGCACCGGAGCGCATGTAATGGTCTATACTCCAGGCGTGACGGGGGCAAGGCATGGCTAAACAGGATTTTGCACAGGTGAAAGCAAGCACACAGTCTGAATCCGGCTCCGGCTCCAGTTCCTTGTTGCGTGTGATTAGCATTGTGGTGATTGCAGGGCTGTCTTTCAGCAGTGGTTACTGGCTGGGTGCGGGTGACGTGCAGCATACCGGCAACAAAACCGATACGGATGCTGTTGAGGCGAAACTGGCCGCGCAGGTGGCCAGGAACAGGGTGTTGCAGGCCAAGAACGAGACCTTGCAACATATGGTACTGCAGTGGAAAACGAAATCTGAGCAGGGCGCGCATACCAAGGTGGGCGAACTGACATTTTACAAGGAACTGCCCAAACAGTCGGTGACGCCTGCACCTGTACCGGATCCATCTGCAGCCACAGTAAAACCGAAACAGGCGCACAAACCAATGGCGGCGCAGCAGGCGCCGGCAGTGCAGGCGCTTGATATGCCTGAGCCCGAGCCGGTGGCCGTTGCAGCCCCGTCCCAGGCATCCGATCATAATAGCTTTCGTATTCAGCTGGCTTCATTTCGCACCGAGTCCGGCGCCATGGCAATGCAGCGAAAATTGGCAAGATCCGGTTTCTCATCGCAAGTAAAGGTGGCGGATCTGGGGGAAAAAGGCCAATGGTTCAGACTATATGCCGGGCCTTACGGCTCCAGGTCAGCAGCCGAAAAGGCACAGCAGCAGATTGATACGCAGATGAAGTTAAAAGGCTTTATTATCCGTGATCGCTGAAGACAGGGCGGTGATACGCCAGCGTTGGTTACAGGCACAATTCGGCGATGTGTTTGACATCAAACCGCTGGCAGGCGATGCCTCTTTTCGCTGTTATTTTAGAATCACAGCACAGGGCAATCACTATGTATTGATGGATGCGCCGCCTCCGCACGAAGATGTGCGCCCGTTTCTGGCCGTGCGCAGCTGGTTTGAGAGATCCCATCTGCGGGTATCCCGGCTGGATGCGGCGGATCAGCCACTGGGTTTTCTGTTGCTGGAAGATTTCGGCGATGAAACATGGGCAACGTATCATGCATCCGGCGGCGATCTTGCACCGTTGTTTGACAATGCCTTACGTCAGCTGCACTTGTTGCAGGCATCCAGCCCGGATATGGATTTGCCGTTATTTGATGTGGCGCGCATGCAGCGTGAATGCGACCTGTATCTGGACTGGTATTTGCCTCGCGTAGCCGGGCTAACGCCCACAGCGCATCAGCGGCGTGAATTTCATGCTGCAATGACGCCGATACTGCGCCAGCTGGCAGCTCTGCCCCGCGTGCCGGTACATCTGGATTATCACAGCCGCAACCTGATGTTGCCGGATGGCGCCTTACCATTGGGCGTGATTGATTATCAGGATGCCGTACTGGGGCCGGTGAGCTACGATCTGGCCTCATTATTATATGATTGTTATCAGGATTATCCGGAAGCGGAGCGCAGGCGCTGGAGCAGGAGTTTTTTCGAAGCGCTGCCCGAACGGCTGGCTGACGGTTTTGCCGATTTCGACGCATGGCACCGGTCAGTACGATTGACCGCACTACAACGCCACATCAAAGCCATCGGCATCTTCGCCCGACTGGCTTACCGGGATGGAAAATCACAGTTCCTCGATGAAATCCCGCTGACCCGCAAGCATTTACACGCGGAGTTGGAAGCACTGGGCATAAGCGCACAGCAAATACCCTTGTTGTTTCTGGAGCATTCCACTTAAACATTCAGGCAATGCCTGTTTGCAAGGTCAGGCTCCAATAATAAACAATCACCTTGATCGGACAGCTTTTGATGCTGCTCTTGCAGTTGCTTTTCATTCAGGGCGTACCCACGCGTGAGATACGCCTTCAACACACGACTGACCCACTGGCGGAAACGCGTGCCCACCCTCTTGTTGAACTGTTGCATTTTTTGCAACGGTTGCCTCTCTCGCCAATTCACCTTCCTTGAATACATTACGCAAGTGACGGGAAATCACTGATTTATCTCTGCCAAACAGCTCAGAACTCTATGCCCTGCGTGGCATCAATACCGGACTCATAAGCGTGTTTGACCATGCGCATTTCGGTGGCCGTATCGGCCACCGCAATCACCTCGGCTGGCGCATCGCGACCGGTCAGGATCAGGTGCATCCAGGCCGGTTTTTCCTCGCGGATAAAGGTGGCAATCTCCTCGCCCGGTATCCAGCCATAGGAGCTGCAATAATTGATTTCATCGAAGACAATCATATCGAATTCGTGTGAGCGCACTTTCTCCTTGCACAGCTCCCAAATCCCGCGACTGGTTTTGATATCCTGCTCGGGGTTTTTGGTGTCCCAGGTAAAGCCGTCGCCGAGGGCATGCCATTCGATATTGTCGAATTGCTTTGCCGCCCGTTCTTCGCCGGTTTTCCATTTGCCCTTGATAAACTGAATCACACACACCTTCATGCCCCAGCCGGCGGCGCGGAAAGTGACGCCGAATGCCGATGATGATTTGCCCTTGCCCTCGCCGGTATGCACCAGCACCACGCCGTGGCGTTTATCGCGTTTCTTCATAACTCTTCTCCATAATCCGGAATCAGCACCGTCCCCTGTTGCATCACCGGGGCGTGAAACAGCTGCGACAATATTGCGCTGTTCAACAGCGTTTGCGCCGCGCCGTATTCCGCCCGCCCCCTGCCATCAACCAGAATCAGGTGGTCGGCCATGGCCATGGCCTGCTGTAAATCGTGCAGCACGGTGATGATCGCCCGACCCTGTGCACGCTGCGCCTTGAGCATCTGAATGCAATGAATCTGGTGTTTCAGGTCGAGGTGGGCAGTCGGTTCATCAAGCAGCCAGATCGGCGCATCACGCAACATAAGGGCAGCCAGTTCCGTACGCTGGCGCTCGCCGCTGGAGAGTGTACCCAGCGGCCTGTGCAGCAGCGCTTCGATATCCATGTCCTGTGCAACCGCAGCGATGTCGCCGCCGGCTTCACCGGCTGCCAAATCCAGCCGCTGCTGGACGCTCAATCCGAACTCGGTGGGGGGCAATTCGCCCTGCCATGCAATATGGCGGGATAATTCGCTGCGGCTGTAATCGCCGAGCGCCGTACCATGCAGTGCAATATCCCCGTCAACCGGAATCAGCCCGGCCAGCGCCAGTAGCAAGGTCGATTTTCCCGCTCCGTTCGGCCCGAGAATGACCACCGCTTCGCCCGCCCTGAAGGCGCAACTCAGGCCGGCAATCAGGATATTGCCGCCGCGTTTGACGGTGGCGTTGGATAAGGTGAGCAGCGCGGCCATTATGTGCGCCTCAGCAGCAGAAACAGGAATACCGGCACACCGATAATGGCGGTGAGGATGCCGACCGGCAATTCCGCCGGCGCAATGATCGTGCGCGCTGCAGTATCGGCCAGCAGCAATAACAGGCCGCCGCCAATGGCGGAGGCGGGCAGCACGCCTTTATGCAGCGAGCCGAACAACAAACGCATCAGATGCGGAATCACCAGCCCGACAAAACCGATGGTGCCGGCTGCGGTAACGGCCAGCGCCGTGACGGCAGAAGCCAGCAGCAGTAATCGCCGGCGTAACTGTTTGACATTAACGCCGAGCGCTTCGGCGTGACGTTCGCCGAGCAGCAGCATATCCAGCGCCCGCGCCAGCAGCAGCCCGCAGGCCAGCGCCACGCCCCATGCAGCCAGCAATATGGACACCGGAATATCGGAATGCGACAAATCGCCCATCATCCATGAAAAGGCGCGGTATAATCCCTGTTCGGGCAACAGCGCCAGCAGCAGCGCCAGCACCGCCGACCAGAATGCCGCCAGCACTACGCCGGCCAGCAGCATGCGATTGGAGCCGAGATGCGCAAAAAACATCACGGCGACGATGCCGATCCATGCCCCTGCAAACGCGCCGGCGCTCATGACCCAGGCCGATTCAGGCATCAACATCAGCCCGGTCACTGCGCCGGCCGAGGCGGAACCGGCCACGCCCAGTACATAGGGCTCGGCCAGCGGATTGCCCAATAACACCTGAAACCATGCCCCGGCCAGCGCCAGCAGGCCGCCGACCGCAAAGGCGGTGAGCAGGCGCGGCAGGCGCAGTTCCCACAGGATGGTATTGTCCAACCCGCTATGCGCCGCAAACGGATTGATCCATTGTTCTCCGGCAGATAAACCCAATATCAGGCAGGCAGCGATAGCGATAAACAGGATCAGCCAGCGATACATATCAGAGCAGGCAGGCGGCCAGCAGCATCAGGCACTCGCAATATTCGATACCTGCGCCAAGACAGTCGCCGCTCATACCGCCGAGTCTCCATTGCAAAAACGCGCGCCACAGCAACAGGGCGGCGATGGCGGTGAGTACAAACAGCAGAGAAACAGC
>CAZXAI010000078.1:0-7387 GCA_964638265.1 uncultured Zetaproteobacteria bacterium | reverse complement strand
GCCGCCTTCATATTATTCAGCCCCGTCTTCCAGCGCCTTCATATTGGCGAGAATACGCGACAGCACATCGCGTGCGCGATCAAACTCCTGCTGATTGATGTTCCGGTACACCCTGCCCAGCAGCAATTCCAGCTGCGGCCGCAAATGCGCCACCGCCGCCGCGCCATCCGGACTCAGGCTCACCCGGAATGCGCGCCGATCCTTGCTATCAACATCCTTGAGCAACAGACCCTGACGCAACAGGCTGTTCACCAGCCGCGTAATCACGGCCTTGTCCTTGGCCAGCGTGGCGGCGATATCGGTTTGCTTTAATCCTGATTCGCCCTGTTCCTGCGCTGTGATCATCAGCACCGCCAGTTCATCGGACGTCATCACATAACCGCTGCGGGCGCACTGCTCGGACAGCATTTGTCGAAAGGCGTACATCAAATGATGCACCAGATAACCCAGTCCATCCTCAAAGCGCGTTGGCATTTGAATGCTCATAGCTCAAGCGTAGGCAGGATAGTTGACATAGTCAATTTTTCACCAATCATTCATCCGCTATGATCTCGCTGCCGGATATGAACAGTCGGCCGTTCATCGTTACCATGAAACAAACAGCGCGGCCTGTATGGATATGATGCTAGCCGTGGTACTGTTTCCTGCCACGGGGTACAAAAAGTCCATGTGCGTTAAAGGAGTTCCATGACACGTCTGTTTCGCCACATTGCCCTTGCCCTGCTGTTGCTGGCTGCGCTGATCCCGCCTGCCGCCGCTGCGGAAATGAGCCTGAAACAGGTGATACAAACGATTCTGGCCCATCACCCCGATTTGGCCGTCAACCGCGTGGATCGCGCCATTGCAGCCACCGAAACAGGGCAGGTGAGCGGCATACTCGACCCGGTGCTGACAGCCAGTATCAGCGCCAGCGATGAAAAAATCCCCACCGTCAGTGATTTTCAGCCATCGGAAACCCGCCTAGGCAGCCTGACCGGAGCCATTTCAAAGCCACTGGCCAGCGGCGATACGGTTGGCGTCGATTTTACCTATGTCCGCAGCAGCCAGGGTTTCAAATCCCCGTTTGCAGCCCAGCTAGCGCGCTTTAATCCGGCCTACCGCAATCAGGTGAATATCAATTATCGTCATCCCCTGTTCAAGGGGGCCAACCGGCCCGATTACCATCAGGCTCTGCTCAGCGCCGAGGCCGGCATTCGTCAGGCTGAAACACAACGGCGGGTTATTGCCCACAAGCTGGCCCTGCAGGCCATCAACGCCTATTACCAGCTGGCGTCCGATGATATCAATATCGCCATTGCCGAACAGGCCGTCCAACGGGCCAGAAAATTACTGGCTTATCAACGCTCCCGCGAACAGTTCGGCCTGATTGAAAAGGCTGATCGCTTACAGGCCGCTGCACTGCTGGCCGCGCGCAACACCGATTTGCAGCGCGCCCGCTCGGTGCGCCTGATCAATCAGAACATCCTGAACCGGCTTATGCTGCGCGCCGGGGATGCAAACATCGCCGTCCGGCACGGCCAGCCCCGGCCTGTTGAATCGCCTTCCATTGATGCAGCCATCACACAGGCAAAACGGCTGCGCCCCGAGTTGCAGGTATTGCAAGCGCAAATGCAGGCTGCCGACGCCCAACTGGCCATGGCCCGCGACGCCGATCAAATCCAGCTCGATGTGGTGGCCCAGGCTGGCACGCGGGCGCTGGAAAAAACGCCTGCATCTGCTGCTGCCGCCGGCTTTTCCGCCCACGATCATTTCGCATCCTTATCGCTGGAATTCTCCGATCCGCTGGGCCGCCATACGGCAAACGCCGCGATTCGCAAGGCTGAATTGCAGCGCCAGCGTATCGAGGCGCTGCGCATCAGCGCAATGCAACAAATCCGGGATGATATTTCCGCCGCCGCCACGGCCATCATATCCGGCCAGCCCACCCTGGCGCTGGCCAGAAAGCAGGTCACAGCCGAGCGCCGCAAATTCCGGGCGGAGATGAAACGATATCGTCAGGGGCGCTCGGATACCGCCACGCTGGTGCAGTTTGAAGGGGAATTGCGCAATGCGGATCTGAATGCGCAACTGCAACAGCTGACCATCGAACTGGCCGAACAGCAACTGGCCTGGGCGCAGGGGCGGCTGCTCTATGAGCTCGGCATCTATGATGCAGGATCGCAAACCGGTGGCCCCGATATGGCCGTACAATCAGCCCACCCATGAAAGGTCTTATTGCTTTTTTTGTTAAACGCGGGGTGCTGGTCAACCTGATTGCCATTATCCTGCTGACAGGCGGGATATATGCCGGGGTCAATATGCAGCGTGAAGCATTTCCGAGCATCAATTTCGATGTCATTGCCATTACCGGTGCGTATCCGGGCGCCGCACCGCGCGAAGTGGAGCGCTTGCTGGTCACACCGATCGAACAGGAAATGAAGGGCATTGACGGCATCAATACAATTCGCTCCACCGCCTTTTCGGGCAATATGCAGATCACCGTGGAAGTCGATCCGAATTTCAGGGATCGTGCGCGCCTGGTCTCCGATATTCAGCAGGCCATCAACCGCGCCGATTTACCGGCCGATCTGCCGGCTGATCCGGTGATTACAGAAGTGAAATCGGAACAGGCGCCGGTGCTGACCTTCTCGATTTTCGGTGATTTCAAGCCCCTGCAACTCAAACACCTGAGTAGCCAGATCGAGGATGATGTACGCGCCATCCACGGCGTGGCCAATGTATTCGTGCAGGGCGACCGCAAGGAAGAGATTCGCATTGTACCCGATCCGGACAAAATGCGTCGTCACCGGGTATCCATCAACGATATTGTGACGCTGGTCAGGGGTTGGAATATCAATGCGCCGGGCGGGCGACTGAAATCCCCTGACGGCCAGCGCATTATCCGCATCACCGGCGAATTCGCCTCGGCGGCAGATGCCGGCAATCTGGTGCTGCGCGCCAACGAACGCGGTCAGGCCCTGTATTTGAAGGATGTGGCCGATGTAGAGCAAACGCTGGAGCGCCCCTACCGCTATGTCGGTGCGCGCGGTGATCCGGCCATCAATATGATCGTCGTCAAAAAAGGCGATGCCGATATTATCCAGCTGGTGGATCGGGTGCGCGCCTATCTGGACACGATCCCGAACACCTACGGTAAAAATGTGCATGTCAGCGCCTACAATGATTTTTCCACCATTACCCGCCTACGGCTCGGGGTGCTGACCAATAACGGCGCTATCGGCCTGATGCTGGTGCTGGCGCTGCTATTGCTGTTCCTGCGCCCGGCTGTGGCCTTGACCACGGCAGGGGGGTTGCCGGTCATTTTCTTCTCGGGTATCGCCGTGCTGTATATGGCCGGCATCACCCTGAATCTGCTGGTCATGTTCGGCTTTATTATGGTGCTCGGGCTGATGGTGGATGATGCCATCATTATCGGTGAAAATGCCACATATCACATGGAGCGGGGGCTCTCGCCCGAGCAGGCTGCGATTGAAGGCACCTATGAGTTAATCGGCCCGGTTACGGCTACCGTGCTGACCACCGTTGTCGCCTTCCTGCCGCTGATGTATATGGATGGCATTATCGGCAAGTTCGTCTATTCCATCCCGGTCGTGGTAATTGTACTGCTTGGCTTTTCATGGTTTGAGGCGATTTTTATTCTGCCCAACCATATCCGCGACTTCGCCAATGCCAACAAGCATCCCAAAGAACGGCGTCTGTTTATCTGGATATCCGATATTTATACCTGGTTTTTGCACAAAGCCGTCAAGCTGCGCTATCTGACCATCCTGCTCACCATCGCCGGGCTGCTGGCCTCCATCGCCCTGGCCGGCACGATGAAATTTCAGTTGTTTCCATCCGGAGCCGAATCAACCTTCTATCTGCGCGTAACCATGCCCACCGGCACCACGCTGGAAACCATGCGCGATACGTTGAAAAAACTGGATATCGAAGTACGCAAGCGCATTGATCCGGCTCTGCTGGAAACCACCACCATGGTCGCCGGTGAAAACAGCGCCGATCAGCGTGAAACCCTGAAACAGATTGGCGACCGTTTCGGCTTTGAGCGCATTATCCTGATTCCGTTCACCGAGCGCACCGTCAAGGCATATGCTGTGATGAACCGGCTGGAAAAAGAAATCCCTCCGTTATTTCCCGACCTGGATATCAGTTATGCCATGCAAAAGCCGGGCCCTCCGGTTGGCCGCGCCTTGCAGGTCGAACTCACCGGCGGCGATGAAGCCGCCATGATTCGGGTGGCCAAGCGGCTCATGGGGTTGCTCTCCGGCATCAAGGGTGCATATGCCATCGAAAGCGATCTGGAGCCGGGCGATCCGGAAATCCGCATCGTCATGGATCGCAAACTCTCCGCCTATGCCGGCGTCGATCTGGCCACCGCCAGCACCCAGATTCGCGCTGCATTTGACGGCCTGCGCATTTCCACCATCAAGCGTGGCAAGGAAGAAATCAATGTCACCATCCGCTATCCCGAGCAGGCGCAGCGTGATATTCATACCCTGATGAATCTGGAAATCCCCAACAAGAGCGGCGGGCTGGTGCCGTTGTACCGCATTGCCAAACTGGAAAGCAGGGCGGGCACCAGCAGCATCCGCCACAAGGACGGCCAACGCGTCATCAATGTATCGGCTGAAGTCAATCAGACGGATATGAATTCCAAGCAACTCAATGCCATCGTTGAAAAACGCCAGCAGGAATGGCTGGGCCAGGATGCCGCCACGGTTCGCGTGCATCTGGGCGGTGAAGAAGAAAAAACCCAGGAATCGGTGCGCGGCCTGATTTTCAGTTTCGTCTTTGCCCTGCTCGGCATTTTCGCCATTCTGGCGGTGCAGTTCAATCGTATCGGTTACCCGATTCTGGTCATGCTGGCCATCCCGTTCGGCGTCATCGGCATCATCGTCGGCTTTTTCCTGCATGGCGCACCGATTTCGTTTATGGCCATGATGGGGTTTGTCGCCCTGACCGGCGTGGTGGTGAATGCCTCGCTGGTGATGGCCGTCTTCATCCAGCGTTTAATCAATGACGGCGTACCATGGCGGGCAGCCATTATGGACAGCGGCAAACGCCGCCTCAGAGCCGTATTGCTGACCGCGATTACCACCGTCGTCGGCCTGTTGCCCACCGCCTACGGCTGGGGCGGTTTCGATCCCTTTGTCGCCCCGATGGCATTGGCGCTATCATGGGGGCTGATGTTTTCCACCGTCATCACCCTGTTCTCGGTGCCGGCAGCGCTCGGCATCGCGCTGGACATCAAACATACGATGCAGCGCATCTTCGGCAAGCCGGTCACTCAAAACTGATGAAAATAAAGTAGAATCAATAGGTTAGCTTGGAACGGCTAGGGGAACATTGCCACAAGGCAGTGGCATAGCGCAAAAAAAACGCACTGATTTGCTGATGGAAGCCCGCCATACCAGCCGTTGGCGGGAATGCCCATGCATCAAAAAACGCCATAAAACCAAGGCATTAGGGTGAATCTACAGAATATCAAACTGCCGGCATCAAAAATAAAACTTGACAGAAGGGGGGTACTTACTATATTAGCGCCCCTGCTGATGTCGCGCTCGTGCACCGTCAGCATGCCATGACGGCGACAGGAGCACAGTATGGATATCTTCAACTCACATCATTGCCACCCTGTCCGCCAGGTATCTGATCCTGTGGTATTTCGCTTTAAAAAGCGCATGGATCGCCGACTGTTCTAGCCCCGGTTCGGGCCAAGCCCTGTAGGGCACACACACAGTAAACCAATAACACATTGCACTTGCAGGTGAGTTGCGCCTGCGATTCCGGCATGCCGCGCGTGCGGCTGTCTGTCATCGCCTTTATCAGGAGAGCTGGTCATGCATGATCATCCCGACAAACAATTATTGATTCTGGATATCGATGAAACGCTGATCCATGGCTCGGAAACGCGGCTGGATCACAAGCCCGATGCTGTGGCGGACTGGTGTTTTCTCTACAAGCGTCCGCATGTCGAGGCATTTATGGCTTTTTGTCGCGAACACTTCCGGGTGGCTGTCTGGACAACCGCAACGCCGGAGCATGCGCGTTTCTGCCTGGCCGAGATTTGCGAGCCGGACTATCAGTTCGCGTTTGTCTGGACGCGGGAGCGCTGTACGCAGGTGCGTGATCGCGCCGGCCTGTATGACTTTGGCATCGGTTATCACTGGGTCAAAAACCTGAGCAAGATCAAACGGCATGGGTTCCGGCTGGAGCAGACGATAATGGTGGACGATACGCCATCGGTGCTGGAGCGGAACTACGGCAATCTGGTGCGCATGGAGGCATTCAGGGGGGATGCTGATGACCGTGAACTGCTGCGGCTGATGCCATATTTGCTGGATCTGAAACAGGAGGAAAACATCCGTACGGTGGAAAAGCGCGGCTGGCAGTCTCGCTATCCACTGCCGGAGCAGAGCTGAACAATCGACTGGAGGTGATATGAAGCTGCATATTTTATCCGACCTGCATCTGGGTTTTGCACCGATGCAGGCAGCGCTCGTCGATGCTGATCTGGTTGTACTGGCCGGCGATATAGATGAAGGCACTGCCGGCGTGCGCTGGGCGCGGCAGCAGTTTGATTGCCCGGTGCTGTATGTGCCGGGCAACCATGAATATTACCAGCCCGTATGGACGATGGATAAGCTGCTCTGGGCGATGCGCATTGAAACCGAAGCTTCGCAGGTGCATGTGTTGGATCGCGATAGCGTTGAAATCGGCGGCATCCGTTTTCTCGGCACGACACTGTGGACAGATTTGCAGAATCAACCGTTCCACGGCATCGAATGCGGTGTGCTGGGCAGCGATAACGCCATGATTCAGGTGTCGGATGGCGATGGATTGAGCACGCACACGGCTCAGCAGCTGTTTGAGACAAACCGAGACTGGCTGCAATCGGAACTGGGAAAACCGTTTGCGGGGAAAACAGTGGTCATCACACATCATGCGCCATCGGGGCGCAGCCTGCATGCACAATTCAGGGGAAATCCGTGGAATGCCTGTTTTATCACGGAAATGGAGTCGCTGATGGGGGACAGCGTGGATCTGTGGGTGCATGGGCATACGCACAATAGTTTTGACTACCATGTGAATGGGACGCGGGTGGTGTGCAATCCGCGTGGTTATACCAACCGCTTTGGCAATGCGGAAAACCCGGCCTTTGATGCGGGTCTGGTTGTCACGATTTGAATGATAAAATCCATGGAGGTTTAATATGGCGATAGAACAACATCAGTGGAGCACAGCGATCCGATGCCGGCGTTGCGATTCAGAAAAATCGGAAAAAAATCGGGGACAGTATATTCATTAATCCGCCTTACATTTCCTGCCCCGCTTTACAGAACCGGATCGGCGTCCTCACCTGCCCTGTCATACGCACTATCCGCTT
>CAZXAI010000077.1:0-7510 GCA_964638265.1 uncultured Zetaproteobacteria bacterium | reverse complement strand
TCGGCAAACGCTTTTTCATTGACCATGGCATGGGCATCGTCATCGGTGAAACCACCGAGATCGGCGATAATGTCACCCTGTATCACGGCGTCACCCTGGGCGGCACGACATGGGAAAAAATCAAGCGCCACCCGACCTTGCAGGACGGGGTGATCGTCGGCGCCGGCGCCAAGGTGCTCGGTGCGATTACCATTGGCGAACAATCGCGCATTGGCGCCAATTCGGTGGTATTCAAGGACGTGCCGCCCCACTCCACTGTGGTTGGCATCCCCGGCACTGTGGTAGCCACCACCGAATCGCTGATTGAAGACGGTAAAATCAATCTCGACCATCACCTGCTGGCCAATCCGGTAGCAGAAGCGCTCGGCCATGTGCTGAAAATGATCGACGATGTGAATGCCCGCGTCGATGCATTTCATCCCGATATCACAGGCAAACCGGCCAAAACCAGCGATGATCTGGAAAAAGACCGTTTAAGCGAACAGGAAAAACTCGAACGCTTCCTCGGCGGCGGCATTTGAATTGAGCCTCCGATACATGGCAGGTCAATATCTTTATGTGTTACGACTGGACTGGGCGCCGAGCCTGCCCACGCGTTAATATGAAACAAATATCCATGCGCGTTAACATGAAAAAATCATGCCGGCGCGTTAGGAGTCTGACGATGCAATGGATTGCGTTGATCTTCACCATACTGCTGATACTGCCCAGCACATCACAGGCGACAGACGGCAAGGTTTACACCGTAGCCATCGATTCCGAATACGCCCCGTATGAATTTGTCGATGTCGACGGCAAGGTGAAAGGCATGCTGCCCGACTTGCTGCGCGCCATCGGGCACAGCGCCGGTGTAACATTCCAGTTTTTGCCCATGGCATGGCCGGATGCCGTCGCAGCGTTGAAACATGGCCGGGTGGACGTGGTCAATATGATCCGCACCCCGGCCAGAGCCGGTCAATTTGAATTCTCCGAACCCCACAGCCATATTGATCAGGCTCTGTTCCGCAATGAACACCATGCCGATATTCACGGCATCGCATCGATTGCCGGCAGCCGGGTGGCGCTGCTGCACTACGATATTGCAGTCGAGAAGCTGGCAAAACGGGATGATTTTGACCGTATCATGGTCAACAGCAAGCAGGAAGGGTTTCTCATGCTCAACACCGGCAAGGTCGCCGCCTTTTTTGCCGCCGAACAGCCCGGCCTGTATTTTCTGCGTCAACATGCACTGGCTCATGTAGAAATAGCAGCCACCGGGCTGTTTCCACAGGATTTCTGCTTCGCTGCCAAAAAGGGCAATACGGCCATCATCGCGCTACTGAACCGGGCGTTGGCCACTCTCAAACAATCCGGCCATTATGACGATATTATCCAGCCATGGTTGCTTGCCCCACCCGGCTGGCTGCAATTGCATAAACAGCCAGTGCTGGCGGCCATGCTGGCACTGGTGCTGCTGGCTATCGGCTTTGTCTTGTGGAATATGCAATTGCGCCGCACGGTTGCCAGACAAACACAGGAATTGCGTCAGGAACGCGAACAGCTGGTCGAAAACGAGGCGTATCGACGCACCCTGTATGAACAGTCGCCCATCGGTCTGGCCCTGTGCCGCATGGACGGCTGCCTGGTGGATATCAATCAGGCCTATGCCGATATCCTCGGCCGCTCTATTGCAGATACCCTGCAACTGAGCTACTGGGATATCACCCCTGAATCGTATGCCGAAGATGAACAGCGACAACTGCAAGCGCTGGAAAGCACCGGCAGTTACGGCCCCTACGAAAAAGAATATTTACACAAAGATGGCCACCGGGTGCCGGTGCGCTTGAACGGCGTGATTCTGGAGCGCGGCGGCGAGCGTTTTATCTGGTCCAGCGTGGAGGATACCCGCCGGGAAAAAGCGCAACAATTCTTGATGGCAGAGCAGGCCGAGGTCATGCAGGCCGTCATTGAAAACTCGCCCAACGGCATTCTGGTCATTAACAGCGATGCCCGCATTGAACGCGCCAACCCCAGCGCCTGCGCCTGCTTTGGCTACGATAAAGAAGAACTGCTGCAGATGACCCTGCATGATCTGGTGCCCGAAGATATTCGCCCGCAGCACTTCGCCCTGTTTGCCGATGAAGTGGCCGGCAGGACACATCAGATTATGGGGCAAACGCGCGAACTGCGCGCCCGGCGTAACGATGGCAGCCAGTTTCCCTGCGCCGTCACCGTCAGTCATTTCACCGTGATGGGTAATAAACGCCTGTTCAGCGTGCTGGTTCAGGATCTGAGCCAACGCAAACAGGCTGAACAGGATAGCCGGCGGCTGGCAAGCATTCTGGAGGCCACTTCCGATTTTGTTGCCATGGCTGATACCAGCGGGCGCGTGCTGTATATCAATAGCGCCGGCAAGACCATGCTGGGGCTGGACACGCCTGACTTGCCGCAGGATTTGATGCTGTCGGACATCCATCCGAATGCCGCCATGCAAAAAATAGAGCAGGAAATCCTGCCGGCAGCGGTCAAACACGGTGTTTATCAATCCGATTCCACCCTGCGGGATCTGGCCGGCAAGGAAATACCGGTATCGGCCGTATTCATGGCGCATGACCTGTCCAGGGATGGCCAGCCGACGAAGTATTCCGTGATCGCCCGCGATTTGACCGAAGAGCGGGCAATGCAAGCCAAAATCGAGCACAGCCAGCGCCTCGAAAGCCTCGGCGTACTGGCTGGCGGCATCGCCCACGATTTCAATAACATCCTCACCGCCATCATGGGCAATGCCGCCATGGCCGAACTCAAGGCGCTACACAACCCGCAGGACATGCCCAAATATATGCATAATATTGTCGAATCCAGTGAAAAAGCCGCTGAATTATGCAAGCAAATGCTGGCCTATTCCGGCAAGGGCAAGTTTGTGGTCAAGGCAGTGGATCTGTCCGCCATGGTTGAGGATATCACCAAATTACTGGAAATATCGATCGCCAAGGGCGTGGTCATCAAATACCACCTGAGCGAACAGCTGCCCGCTGTAGAGGCCGATGTAGCGCAAATGCAGCAGGTGATCATGAACCTGATTATCAATGCCTCCGATGCCATCGGTGAAAAAAGCGGCGTCATATCTATCTCGACCGGCGTCATACAGGCCGATCAATATTACTTGGCCAGCACCAGCATGAACGATGCCCTGCCCGCAGGACGTTATGTGTACCTGGAAGTCAGCGACACCGGTTGCGGCATGAGCAGGAAAACACAGGCCAAACTCTTTGAACCCTTCTTCACCACCAAATTCGCCGGTCGCGGCCTGGGCATGAGCGCGGTACTCGGCATCGTGCGCGGCCATCATGGCACGATCAAGATCTATTCAGAGAGCCGGCGCGGCACCACGTTCAAAGTGCTGCTACCCCTGTCAGACCAGCCAGCTGAAATCGCGAAGCCGCCAACATCATCCGGCCAGGGCTGGCTGGCCTCCGGCACAGTGCTGATCGTCGATGATGAGGAAACCATTCGCGAAACAGCCGCCATGATGCTGGAGGACATGGGATTTGCGACATTGACAGCGACCGATGGCGTGGATGGCGTACGCGTTTACCGGGAGCGCCAGGATGCAATCGTGGCTGTATTGATGGATATGACCATGCCGAAAATGGATGGTAAAACCTGCTATACCGAGCTGCGCCGCATCAATAAACACGTCCAGGTGGTGCTGTCCTCCGGCTATAATGAAGAGGAGGCCACCAGCCGCTTCGCCGGCCAGAAACTGGCCGGTTTTATCCAGAAACCCTATACGCCGGATGTGTTGAAAGAAAAAATGCAGCAGTTCATGAGCCGCGCTGAGCAATGATAAGGGCACGGCTGAAGAAGCCGTACGCCCGAATGGCGCTTTGCATAACAATATACTTGACTAAAATAGTATGCTTTATAATATCCGACCCACATACATGGTTATTGCGTAGCCAATGGAGGTCACACATGCGATTAACGAGCAAAGGGCGTTATGCCGTTTCGGCGCTGGTGGATTTGAACAAGCAGAAGAAACTACCCGTCACACTGGCGGCTATTTCCGAGCGCCAGTTTATTTCCCTGTCTTATCTGGAACAGTTATTCCGCTGCCTGCGTGAGAGCGGACTGGTCAGATCCGTACGCGGCCCCGGCGGCGGTTATTTACTGGCCAAAGATGCACAGGATATTTCTATTGCTGAAATTATCCGGGCCGTCAATGAGCCGGTTCGCACCACCATGTGCGAAAACGGCGTACGCGGCTGCCATAAAGGCAATCGCTGCGATACTCACCAGTTATGGGAATCGCTCGGCCAGCATATTTATCGTTTTCTCGACGCTGTCAGCCTGGAGCAGGTATGCGCCAGGGATGCGGTACTGGATCATATTGAACTCGGTGATGTGGAAAATTATCTGTCAACGAACCGATTACCTGAAGGTGCTGTAAAAATTGAAGCGATATCTTGACTGCAATGCCACCTGCCCACCGGTTCAGGCCGCGCTCGATGCGGTAAACCGGGCGGCTACAGCAGCAGTCGGCAACCCCTCCAGCCTGCACTGGGCCGGACGCGCGGCACGGCGACTGGTGGATGATGCACGCGATGGGCTGGCTACATATATCGGTTGCGAGCCCGGTAGCATTGTATTCACATCCGGCGGTACGGAATCGAATAATATCGCCATTCACAGTGCCATGGCAGCACATGAATCCGGCGCCGTCGTATGTACGGCGATTGAACATCCGGCTGTATTAAAACCGTTGCAACAACTGTCCGGACGGGGCTTTGATATCACACTCGTTCGCCCCGATGATCACGGCATGGTCAGCGCGGCAAGCATGATTGCCGCGATCCATGACGATACGCGTTTAGTCTGCATGATGCTGGTCAATAACGAGAGCGGCGCTATCCAGCCGGTCAAGACCGTGGCAGCGCATTGCCGGCAGCTCGGCATTCCGATGCTGGTCGATGCCGTGCAGGCCCTGGGTAAGCTGGCGCTGGATTTTCAGCAACTGGATGTCGATTTTATGAGCCTATCCGCTCACAAGATCGGCGGCCCCAAAGGCGTCGGTGCATTGCTGGTGCGTCGCGGCATCCAGGTTCATGAACTGGCGCCCGGTGGCGGGCAGGAGCGCGCTCGCCGCTCAGGCACCGAAAATGTGCCCGGTATTGCCGGCTTTGCCGCAGCCCTCGGACACATTGATTTCAACGCGCTTGCGCCGATTCGGGATGCTTTTGAGCAACAGCTCAAACAGCATATTCCGGAGGTGCGGATTATATCGGAGCAGGCCATGCGCACAGCCAATACCAGCCTGTTTCTGTTGCCCGGCATGGATGGCGAAACCCTGCTCATGCAACTGGATCTGGCCGGTTTTGCCGTAGCATCGGGCTCCGCCTGCTCATCAGGCAAGCGCGATCCATCGCATGTACTGATGGCCATGGGACTCAATGAATCACTGGCGCGCAGCTCTATCCGGGTCAGTTTCGGGCCGGGTAATACGATGGCCGATGGCGAAGCGCTGGTGGCCGCACTGGTCAACAGCCGCAACCGCCTCAAAGGCATGGCCGGGATAGCATAAAGGAATGATTTATATGGATAAGCAATTGGATATTGAACTGACAGCCGCAGCGATGGCCCGAGTAAAAGACATCCTGGCCCGCGAGCAAAAACACGGCCTGCGACTGGCGGTGCGGCCAGCCGGGTGCTCCGGTCTGGAATATGTCATGGAAACAGCGGATACGCCGCAACCGGGGGATCTGGTCAAAGCCTTTGACGGTTTCGATTTATATGTGGATGCGGAATCCTATAAAACCGCACTAACCGGCCTGCGTCTGGATTTTCAGCAGGATGCGTTATCATCCGCCTTCGTCTATAACAATCCGAATAAAACAGGCGCCTGCGGCTGCGGCGAATCCTTTTCCGTATAAGGCCGGGAATTTGCTGTTCTATTTTCTGATCAGCCCGCTAGTCTGAGCCTTTTCGAAGGAGGCTCGCCCATGTCCAGCGTGTTATTATCCATTTCAGGCCATGACCGCCCCGGCATCGTTTGCGATGTGGCCGAGGCCCTGGAACACCTGAACGTCAACATCGAAGATTCATCCATGACGGCCCTGCGTGGTCGCTTTACCATGATGCTGATTGTGCGCCTGCCCGAACAAACCAGCCTCGGCGCACTCAAAGCGGCGCTGGCCGAACTGGAACAGCGCACCGGCTTAAGCGTGCAATCACAAACGATTAGCGATGCCGAGGCCAGCGCGCCGGCGCTGGAGCCGGATCACGTCATCAGCGTACACGGTGCCGATAAAATCGGCATTGTTCATCACGTGACCGCAGCACTGGCTGAACTGGGCATTTCGGTTGTCGATGTGTCGACCCAGTCACGGCCAACGGATACAGGTAATATATACATGATGGTGCTGGAAGTAGCTGCCGGCGATCAGAACGCGGCCATGACATCGGCGCTGGCCGATGTGGCGAATAATATCGGTGTTGAGGTGGATGTACACGAGCTGGACAACGCTGTACTGTAAGACGCACGCCGCCTTGCCTGCCCACACGATACTCACCCACCCCGATGCGCGCCTGCGCCTGCAGTCCATGCCCGTCACATGCTTTGACCCGCAACTGGCAGCCCAATGCCGGCAGCTGGAACACACCATGCGGGCCGGCCCCGGCGGCGTCGGTATTGCCGCCCCTCAGGTGGGCGATAACCGGCGCATCATTATCATAGACTGTAGCAACAGCCTCAGGCCATGTAACAACCACGGCCTGCTATGCATGATCAATCCGACCATCGAATCGAGCGCCGGAGAACGACTCGGGCGCGAAGGCTGCCTGTCGGTGCCGGACTGGGTGGGCATGGTGCCCCGTGCAGCGCAAGCGACTGTTCGTTTTGATGATATCTGCGGCAACACCCAGCAGATCACGACCAGCGGCTTTGAGGCGCGCGTCATTCAGCATGAAATCGACCATCTCAATGGTATCCTGTTCATCGACCGGGTGGTCTCCGGCAAGGATTTAATGCGCAGGATGGCCGATTAAATCGACTTAACGCGCATGGAGTTTTCTACCCAGTGGCATGAAACAGTACCACAGGATGGAAAAAATCATGCAGGCGCGTTATTCCCAGTCGAAGTCGTCATCGCCCTCATCGTCATCAAATTCAAACGGCGGCACAGCTGCCGATACGCTCGCCATATCATCAAACGTCGTGTAGCCGCTGCGTTTGCTGATCCAGTGAACTATTTCTGCATGGTCGGAAAATGAATCTTGTGGTGACATATATTCCTCCTTGTCCGTTGATAGTGGAAAAGTAGGAAGCCATTGCGGCACGAGTAAGTCAGCGATATGTCATACCGGTGACAGACCACAGGCGGAGATATATTTCCCGCAGAAAAAACCGCTATATTCAAACACAAATCCGGTTACACTTTCTGCATGAAATACAATCGCATGGGCACATCTGATCTTTGCGTCAGCGAAATCTGTCTGGGCACCATGACCTGGGGCCAGCAAAACAGCGCCGCTG
>CAZXAI010000076.1:0-7550 GCA_964638265.1 uncultured Zetaproteobacteria bacterium | reverse complement strand
TGCGTGATTTGCAGGTATCCGCCCATTTCGTGGTGGATCGGCAGGGCGATATCACACAATTTGTCGCCTGTGACAGGCGCGCCTGGCATGCCGGCGAATCCGAGTGGCAGGGGCGATGCGGATGTAACGATTTCGCCATCGGTATCGAGATGATCGGCCATGAAGCCACCCCGTTCACGGCCATGCAATACCGCGAAACCGCGCGCCTGTGCAACACGCTGATGCAGCGTTATCCGGCCATTTCAGCCGAGCGTATCGTCGGCCATCAGGATATTGCACCGGGGCGCAAGTGGGATCCGGGGCGGCAATGGGACTGGCCGCATTTCAGACGATCGCTGGCGCACGTCCGGCAATTAACACTGGCAGTATTATGATTGTGCCATGATGCCATCAGGCATGGCTGGGCTAATCCAGCCGGTCAAAATGGTTGGCCGCAGGATAGGACCCCTGTTCTTGCATGGCATGATTCACGGCTGTGTTCGCCATGGACATGATGTGCTGAATATTCTGTGTTATCGCGGCGCTGTTTAACTGATCCGGATGTATGGTGGCAGCGCCGATACTGAATACAGCATCGGCTGATTTACTTCTCATCGCGTTTAAAATGCGTTCAGTCAGCACCATCGATGCGGCAGTGTCTGTATACGGCAGCAATACGGCATATTCAGATTCGCCGAGTCTTTCAACAGTATCAGAGCAGCGAATATTGCTGCGGATTTCGTGCTGTAATATGCCGGATAGATGCTGTTGCGCGTCTCCGTGCCATGCAAACAACAGCAGTGATGACGCTGTATCGTGTCTGATTGCCTCGGTCAACATCAGCTGCATGGCCGTGAAAAACTGGTCATGTCGTTCATTGCTTGCAGCCGCATCCGTGGATGGGCTCGGGGGCCACTCGGGATATTCAGGAATATGATCGTGAATATTGTACCAGGGCGCTTTACAGGCTGTGAAAATATGTTGCGTCGGGCGCACGCCCGGATCGCCATCTATCGTACCCATGCGGAAGAGATAATGATTTTGATCCTCACGCCGGGCATAAATGTGCGAGCCGCAATTGGAACAGAAATATCTTTTTTTGCCCGGAGAAGATTCATAGGACTTCAGCAGCTGCCGTCCTGCCGTGAACACAAGGTCATCCAGCCCTACCCGTGATACGGAAGAAAAAGCGCTCGCGTGCGCTTTTCGGCAGGTCGGGCAGTGACAATGGGTAACCGCCCCCATTGGGCCACGAATTTCATACCTGACCTGTCCACAGGTGCAACTGCCTGTAATCATAACGCCTCGCTTCGATCATGGTTTACATTCTGCTGACCTCTTACGCTAGACGATATTGTTTATAGCGTAAATCCCTGCAGTCAGATTTAACCGGCTGTGCGCAATCGCTGCTGCCTTGTTTCTGTTTTTAACTGGCCGCAGGCGGCAGAAATGTCGCGCCCTTTGGACTCCCTTACCACCACCACCTTATTGGCCTCGACCAGAACGGCGCGGAAGGCGGTAACTGTCTGAGCGTCTGGGCGTTGGAATGCGCTGCCCGGAAAGGGGTTGAATGGCAGCAGGTTGATCGTGCTGTTGATGCCATCGAGCAGTTCGCACAGGCGTGCTGCATCTTCAGGACTGTCGTTCACCCCGGCCAGCATGACGTATTCAATCAGCACCCGCTTATTGCCGCGCGCGGCAATATAATCGGATACGCTCTGCATCAGCTCGGCAATGGGGTATTTACGATTCAGGGGAATAATACGACTGCGCACCGCATCGGTGGTGGCATTGAGCGATATGGCCAGATTGCATGGCAGCTCGTCGTCAATCATACGATAAATTGCCGGCACCAGCCCGGATGTCGAGAGCGTGATGCGATTGGGCGAGAAGGCCATGCCTTTCGGGTCGGTGGCGATGCGAACAAAATGCGCTACCGCATCGTAATTATGCAACGGTTCACCCATGCCCATCAAGACGATATTGCGAACATGCTGTCCGCTGATGCGTTGCCCGGCCATGACTTCAGCGACCATCTCGGCAGCCGTCAGATTGCGCGTTAATCCGGCTGTAGCCGTCAGGCAGAAGGTGCAGCCGACAGCGCAACCGACCTGGGTGGAAATGCACTGGGTCAGCCGGCCCGGCCCCGGAATCAGCACCGTTTCCACCGCATTGCCATCCGGCATGTTCAATAGCAACTTGCGCGTGCCGTCCGCAGCCTGTTGGCTGGCCGTGCATGCCGGTTCGAGTATGCATGCGTGCTCAGCCAGATAGGCGCGCAATGCGACCGGGATATCGGGGATGGCATCTAAATCGGTGTGGTAATGGCGGAACACCGCAGCCAGCAGACGTTCTGCATGCACCGGCTTTACTCCGGCGCGATGACAGAGCTCAAGCAGTTGTTCGTACGATAGCCCGTTCAGTGCGGTCTTGTTCATTCAGATACAATTCGGGATAAAAAAAGCGCATGTATGGCTGACCACACATGCGCTGTTGATGTGTTAATCGAAATCGATTACAGACCGAACCTGGCCTTGTTGGCTGCCACTTCTTCAGCCGATGGCGGTTCATGGTCGGTTACTTCAGCCAGTTCAAAGGCATCGCGCTCGGTGTCGCACAGGTCGTTCAGGGCGATATCCGATTCGAACACTTCCGGTACATCTTCTTCTGGATAAATGGCTTCCCACGGACATTCCGGCTCGCACACAGCGCAGTCGATACATTCTTCCGGAGAAATATACAGCATGTTCGGCGTTTCATCTGTAACGTCTTTGGGCTGGTAGAAGCAGTCAACCGGACAAACGGCGACACAAGCGGTATCTACACAATCTTTACATAGCTGGGTGACAACAAAAGCCATGGGTCTTTACCTCGCATTAACATGAAATAAACAACGCGCCTGCATGCTTTTTTCCACGCTATGATACGTCATATCACGGGGTGGAAAAATCCATGCGCGTTAACATGAATAAGAAACACATGCGCGTTTATTTGGGCGCGCAAGCTAGCAAGCGCCCTCAATGATTACCACCCTTGGCCAAAGCATGGTTGATCAAGGCCGTCCTGTTCAGGCTGACTTCCTGAATCTGCTCATTCAAACGGGCAATCAGACTGGTGGACGGTTTATGCTGGCGCCATTCATAAACCGAGACAAAGGCCATGACCTGCTGCACATAACGGCGTGTTTCACTGAACGGAATGGCTTCCACCCAGGCTTCGGGCGCATTAAACGGGGTTCGCTTCAGCCAGCGGGACACCCGGTGCGGGCCGGCATTATAGGCTGCCGATGCCAGGGCCAGGTTGCCGAAGCGCATTTTCTGTGCGGCCAGATAGGTGGATCCGAGACGGATATTGACGGCGGGGGAGAATAATCGCGGCCTGCCTGTGCCCATGCCCAGTTTGCGAGCCACCTTGCGCGCTGTGTTCGGCATTAACTGCATCAGGCCTTTGGCGCCGACATAGGAAACCGCCTGCTGGTTGAAGGCGGATTCCTGCCGGATAATGCTCCAGATTACGGCTGGCTTCAGGCCGGTGCGCCGGGATGCGTTCATCACCGCTTTTGTGAACGCAATCGGGAAACGATCCGGCACAGCATCGAGTTTATTGGCCTTGAAGGCGGCGCGAATCACCTGATCATGCCATTGCCAGCGCGAAGCCAGCACTGCCGCCGCCTGCCATTGTTCCGGGCTGGCGCCGGCCAGTCCATGCTGCCATTCACGGGCGGCTTTGCTGCGCTTGTTCAGTTGCAGCCATTCATAGGCGCGGCGTATAGCCGGTTTTTCTGCCACCTCGGTAATGGCCGTCTCTGAAGCGGTCAGTTCAGATGTATGAAATCGGAACGGCTGGCCGAGGCGTTCGGCGCTTAAAAAGCTGTAATAGCCGCGATCATCAGCCAGTTTGGCAAACAGGAAACGAGCCATTTCCGGTTCGCCCACTGCATCTGCGGCCCTTGCTGTCCAGTAAATCCAGCGGCTTTGCTGTTGTTCCGATTCCGGCATGGCGGCAATGGCGACCAGGGTTTTTTGCCAATCCTGTTGCAGTATATACAGGCGCGTGCGCCAGGCTCGGGTATCTTCATTCTGGAGTGCAGCTGGCAGTGCGGCCAGCCATCGGGCTGCTGCCGGGTTGTGCTGGCGGGCTGCTCTGAGGGCGGTATGCCGCTCCAGTGCGGGCAGATAAGCGCCCGTTGCAAGATCGCTATCGGATTCGAGTTGTTTGAGCAGTCGCCATGCCTTGCCTGCATCGCGGCGGGACAGGCGTTTGATGCCGTCGCGGACAATGATTGCAGCCTGAGCCGGCGGCATGGATGCAAGCATATGCGGATGCTGCAGTGCTTGCTGCGGTGTGTGTTGCACCGCGCGCCAGTATTTCAGCCATTGCCGTTGCGGCTTGGGCAGGGCTTTGGCCAGCTTGCGCGCCTGCCTCCATTGGCCTCGATGAATCAAGCGACCTATCCGGTTCCATCGTTGGCGTACGGTAGGGTGTCCCTGCTGGATCCAGTACTGTTGCAGCCGGGCCAGAGCGACAGGCAGCCTTTTGCCCTGCTGCCAGCGTTCGGAAAGCTGATGCATGGCCTGTTCCTTGTTGCCCATATGCCAGTTGGCCAACATGGCCGTATCCGGATACCGCGATGCGAGTCCGGGATAACGCGCTAAAATATTATTTATATGCGACCAGCGCCCCCGTTTGGCCAGACTCTTCAGCCATGCGGCGCGCAGATTGGCGGCTTCGGGGATATCGGCGAAACGCGCCAGTGTTTGTGCTGCCAGTCGATCATTGCCCCGGTGCAAGGCTTTGCGGGCATGCCAGATGTCGAGGTAGGGGGTCAGCGGATAATCTGCCAGTTTGGCTTGCAGGCGATGAAATGTGTTCATATCGTGCCTGTTCAGGGCGCGATGGGCTTGCTGGAACCAGATGCGTTGCTGTTGTACGAATGTCTGAGCCGCTGCGTGATGCGTAGCAGCCTGCACAGCAGGCGTCCAAAGCAGTAACATTAGCATCAACCAAATCGGAAGCCGCACTCTTCCACCCCGCTCGGAACAGACCCGAACCATGCATCGCAGGTTCATTCCTGCGGCCAGCTTAATCAGTCAAATCAGCTTGCGCCAGTGTTCGTTAGGCGTAGTGATAAAATGATAGCGCTTTGACGGGCTGGCCGCCTTTAAAGTGCTCTTCGACGATCTGATCAATGCCGGCCTCATCGAGATGGCAATACCACACCCCTTCGGGGTACACGACCATGATCGGTCCTTCGGCGCACACACCCAGACAACCGGCCCGATTGATGCGCACTGCATTCGGATCGCCCACCGTCAAGCCAGCCTCAATCACCTTGTCTTTCAGGTAATTGAGTAACGGCATATTTTCGCCGCAGCTTTTGCCACAGCAAAAAATAGCATGGCGTTTGTAGGGCATCATTGTTGGTTTTGGCATGTGTTAATCCTTCCATGTGATTCTGTTACTCACCACTTCGCCGATAATCACAACCGATGGCGAGCGGGCGCTGACGCTACCGCAGGCGGCTTCAGCCAATGAAGCGATGGTCGTGGACTCATCGGCCAGCGTCGCATTGCGAATGATGGCCAGCGGCGTGTGTTTCGCAAGGCCTGCATCGAGCAGGCACTGGGCAATCGAGGGCAGATTTTTTGCGCCCATATAAAATACCAGCACCGGAAAGGCCTTGACCAGCGCCAGCCAGTCCATGCGCGACTGCTCACTGGCCTCGTGCCCGGTCAAAAAAGCCAGCGTCGCATTGACCGAGCGATCGGTGACCGGAATCCCGGCCATGGCCGGAGCGGCAATGCCGGATGTAATGCCGGGGATGATTCTGAAACGGATACCGGCCGCAGCCAGCGCACGCACTTCTTCGCCGCCGCGTCCGAACACAAACGGGTCGCCGCCCTTGAGTCGCACCACGCGTTTGCCGGCTGTGGCCAGCCGAACGAGGGTGTCGCAGATATCGTGCTGACTGGCCGAAGCGCGACCGCCGCGTTTGCCGGCCAGGATTTTTTCCGCTGACGCATCGGCCATGTCCATCACGTCATCGGAAACCAGCGCATCGTAGACGATTACATCGCAATCGCTGATGAGTCTGGCGGCCGCCAGCGTCAGCAGGCTGGCCGCACCGGGGCCTGCCCCGACCAGCGCGACTTCGCCATGCCTGAGTGGTGCATCCAGTTTCATGATTGCTCCCGAAAGGATTGCGCGATCAGTGCGGCAAAGCCGTCGTACTCGGAGAATGCCGGTGCAATGCTGATATCAAATGGCTTTGTCATAGCTCGCAGTCTGTCCATGCTTTTACCTTCAAACAATAGCATCGGTTGCAGGGATATGGGGTTCACGCTTTCCTGCCGCCAGTGTTCCAACACCGTTTTCACCGATGGTTCGCTGTGTAAAGAGGCAAGCGCATGTTTTGAACATATTTTTGCCCGCCCGTACAAAGACGCCGCCAGCTGCTCAAAACCGCCGAAGCGATAGAGCACAAACATGGCATTGATGCGGCGCGTTTCGCGCGTCAATTCTGCCAGCGCCAGTGCGGCAATCTGATCCGAGCAGGCAGCCAGCGGCGGCAGTAGCGTACAGTCCGATGCGGCAATCAGCTTTGGAATATCCGCGCAAACATGTTTGCCCTCACCGAGGAATAGCGGCAGCACGGTTGCACCGTTGGGCAGGCCCGCGTCGCTGAGGCAGGCAGTTCCAACCGATTCATCCAGCAGCTCTGATACGGCACGGGTCAAGGCATCGAGTTGTGCTGCATGCCTGCTGTCGGATGATCCATGTGCCAGTAGTATCTTCAATGTACACCACTCCTTTTCAGTCCAGTCCGGGACAGGCAATGCTTCAATGCCCGACTGGCCTGCTGGCCGAATTGCGGGGCATTATCGGGCTGGTCATGCATTGTGCTGTCGCCGTGAGTGAGGAATATAGCATTACCTGATTTAAAGCTCTATGCCCTGCTGCGGCCTGCACGCTGAACTTGTATGCCGATTACGATTGCGTAGTGTGCCGCCGCTATTGCTTTATAATCATCAGGAGAGCGCCATGCAAATTGCCAAAGATAAAGTTGTATCCATCCATTATACCCTGAAAAACGATGCCGGTTCGGTCATCGATTCATCCGAGGCTGCGGAACCGCTGGTGTATCTGCACGGCGCCCAGAATATTATTCCGGGTCTGGAACGGGCGCTGGAAGGCAAGGTGGCCGACGATACGCTGCAAGTCAGCATTGAAGCTGTGGATGCCTACGGTGAATACAACAAGGAACTGACCCAGGTGGTGCCAAGCAATATGTTTGAAGGCGTGGACAAGCTGGAAGCCGGCATGGAATTTCAGGCCGAGACGGAACAGGGCGTGCAGGTGATTCGTATTGCCAGTGTGGACGGCGATGATGTTACCATTGACGGCAATCATCCGCTGGCCGGTGAGCGGCTGCATTTTGATGTCACGGTTGATGCTGTGCGCGATGCATCGGCTGAAGAACTGGAACACGGGCATATTCATACGGACGACTGCTGCCACTGATTGCGCTTTGAATATTTGCCAAGGCCGTCCTTCGGGGCGGCTTTTTGTTT
>CAZXAI010000075.1:0-7587 GCA_964638265.1 uncultured Zetaproteobacteria bacterium | reverse complement strand
TTTGGTCTTAACGCGCATGGATCTTTTCCAGCCCATGCAATGAAGCAATAGCATGGCGTGCAAAAGCCCCATGCAAGCCGCGTTATTTATTTCATGTTACATGTCGCTATTACTTATCCACAGCATCACCGGAGTGAAAGCCGATCGCGGTATGCGAACCATCGCAATACGGCTTCATCTTCGAAGCGCCGCAGCGGCACAGGGCCGCGCTGGCACTGATACACACATCATGACCTGCCGCATCGAGCAATGTAAACGGCCCGTCAATCTTCAACGGCCCGTCGGGCATGGCGCGAATCGTCAACCCGCCATGGCCTGCCGCCGGTGATGGCAGCGGCAGCGTCACCCGGCCTGCATCGCTGAAATGAATCGCCCGGTGGCTGTTATCGCAGTACGGCATCAGCCGCGATGCCCCGCAGCGACAAAAAGCAGCCCGGTAGCCGGACTCCGGCGGACCATTCACCGTCATACGCGCATGCACATACAAGGGGCCGTCAGCCATCACCTGAATACTATTGCGCTGCGGCGGTGCATCCATCGGCTGGGCTGTGGCCTTGTTGATACAGCGCAGCGCTCCGGTCGGGCACTGGGCGCATATGCGAGCCACATCTGGAACCGGTGCTGCATCCGGGCTCACCCACCGGCTACGGCGTTTGGTATTGAATACATCCGGCAAATCGCGGCTGCAGTCGCCGCTATGAATGCAGCGACCCAGGTCGAACTCGACCACGATGTCTGCGCCTTCATAACAGTGTATTCGTCCCATAGCGACCCTCCCTGCATCCGAGCAGATCATAGCAGCAAACCGCAGCAATGCAGTGCCTTTGATATGTCACATGCCTGTCAACATGGTGACACCTCCCCTTTTCACCATGCGCAGCCAATATACGGAGGGCAATATGATCATTACACAAACCATCTCATCCTACCTGGAGGCCGTTGAACAGAAATTCGGTTCAGTGGCGCGTTCAAAAACAGTGTTGAAACATCGGGGCAGCAGAACATTTTTTCTCAAAAAACACACGGCTGAATATGGCCAAACTATCAACCTGGGCGACTTGAAGCTGATGATTCGTCATCTGAAAACAGCCTGAGGACACAGCGCAATACCCTGAGTAACTGCATGGACGCAGTTATTCAGCTGCCTGTCTACAGGCAATTCACCTTGGCGGCCATGATAAAATCATTTTCATGCAGGCCGCCGATTTTATGGGTGTAATAGGTAACCGTACACCAGCCCCATCCATAGCAAATATCCGGATGATGCTGTTCCAGCTCTGAAATATCGCCGACCCGTACGGCAAATGCCTGCGCCTGCATAAAATTCCGGAATGTAAATGAACGACTGAGCTTGACGGCCTGTTTATCGAGTTGCCAGCCGGCAATAGCCGGCAGCATGGCGCGCGCCTCCGCCTCGCTCATCGGCGTCATGCCGCCCTTGCACGGCACGCAGGGTTTGTGTTGCAAAGCATTCTTGTCCATCATCGTAACCTCCAGGGTGATTGTCGGCTGTTTTTATGGGTAGTTTACAGCGACTGTTTTCTGACAGCGGCCGTATTTTCCGCTGCCGGCGGTGGTGTTTGATCCATCACCAGTTTGTATTCAATGGCGTCATTAAGCGCCCGGTAGGTGGCCTCCAGCACATCGGTGGATACCCCGACCGTACTCCATTTTCGCAATCCGTCGGATGATTCGATCAGCACGCGCACCGCCGCTTCGGTCGCTTCGCGGGTGGTCAGGACGCGCACCTTGAAATCGGTCAGAAACATCGATTCCAGCCCCGGATAATCATCCACCAGCGCGGCCCTGAGCGCCTTGTCCATGGCGTTGACCGGGCCGTTGCCGAGTGCGGCGGCATGGCGCAAACGGCCGCCTACGCGCACCTGCACCGTGGCCTCGGACTCGGGCGATTTTTCATGGCCGCGTTTTTCATCAAACACACGGAATCGCACCAGCTTGAAATGCCGTTTAAAGCGCTGCATGGCGCGGCGCAGTAATAACTGGAATGACGCATCCGCCCCTTCAAAGGCGTAGCCGTCGGCTTCGAGCTGCTTGATGCGTTGCAGCGCTTCGGCCACCACAGGATCGGTCGGATCAATGTCGGCCTCCGGCTCCAGTTGCTGCAATTTGCTCAGGATATTGCTGCGACCGGCCTGATCGGATACCAGAATACGCTGCCCGTTGCCGACCAGTACCGGATCAATGTGTTCGTACAGATTACGCTGTTTGCGGATGGCCGATACATGAATGCCGCCTTTATGGGCGAAGGCATTCTGGCCGACAAAGGGTTGATGCTGCCACGGCAGGCGGTTGGCCATCTCATCGATAAATTGCGATAACGATGAGAGCCGGCTGAGCTGGTCTGGCGGGATACCGCAATCAATGCCGGCTTTTAATTGCAGAATCGGAATAAGGGAAATCAGGTTGGCATTGCCACAGCGCTCGCCGATGCCGTTGATGGTGCCCTGCACCTGGGTGGCGCCGGCGCGCACCGCCGCGACTGAATTGGCGGCGCTCATTTCACAATCGTTATGGGCATGGATGCCAAGCGCCTGATCGGGCAGGTGTTGTTTGACGCGCGACACCACATCATACACGGGAAACGGAATCGAGCCGCCATTGGTATCGCACAGGATCAGCGTATCCGCCCCCCCCTCAGCTGCCGCCTCCAGCACGGCCAGGGCATAGTGTTCATTGGCGTCAAAACCGTCGAAAAAATGTTCGGCGTCAAAAAACACCGTGGCAAAATGCTGTTTCAGCCAGGCCACCGATGCACGCACCAGCGCCAGATTTTCCTCCAGCGTGATGCCGAGCGCGGTGGTGACATGCACATCCCAGCTCTTGCCGAAAATACAGGCGGCATCCGCACCGCTATCAATCAGCCGGCTTAAGCCGCGATCTTTGTCCACCGCATGGCCGGGCCGGGCTGTCGAGCCGAAGGCCACCAGCCTGCTATGCTGCCAGTTACGAGCACGCATCTGCTCGAAAAACAGATCGTCCTTGGGGCTGGCGCCGGGCCAGCCGCCCTCGATCCAGTCGATACCGAAACCGGCCAGACGCTCGGCGATACGCATTTTATCCTGTACGGAGAAACTGATACCGGCGGTTTGCGCCCCGTCGCGCAGCGTTGTATCGAATAATTCCACGCGCGTTGGCAAAGGCAGGGGGGAATCGGCATTGGGCATGAATGAATAGGTCATGACAGGGGCGGCAGTTTACGCGTCATCCAGAAAAATGACACGGCTTTCCTGACGGTTCACCCTTTGCGTGTGCCTGCTATTGCCTTTCAGCCTCACATTCAAAAGCATGTCACGCACAGGCGCGAAGTGCGCAACATAAAAACTGTAGAGAAGGGAGGATTGGATGCGGGCGATTGTGATGACCAGGCCGGGTTCGCCGGATGTATTGACTGAAATGGAGATGGACAAGCCGGTCTGCGCGGATGATGAAATACTGGTGCGTATTATGGCCGCAGGCGTCAACCCGATAGACACCAAACTGCGCGCCAACGGTCTGTATTTTAGCGATGGCTTGCCGGCCATACTCGGCTGCGATGGCAGCGGCGTGGTGGAGCAAGTCGGCCAGCAGGTCACCCGTTTTGAACCGGGCGATGCCGTTTATTATTGTTATGGCGGACTGGGGCAGGCGGCCGGCAATTATGCCGAATATATTGCCGTGCCCGAACGCTATGCGGCCATGAAACCGGACTGCCTTGATTTTATCGATGCCGCCGCCGCACCGCTGGTATTGATTACGGCATGGGAAGCGCTGTTCGACCGGGCCCGTATTCAGGGCGGCCAAAAGGTGTTCATCCATGCCGGCGCAGGCGGCGTCGGTCATGTTGCGATTCAGCTGGCCAAACTGGCCGGTTGCGAGGTCGCCACCACAGTCAGCTCGGAAGAAAAGGCAGCCGTGGCCAACACGCTCGGCGCTGATTTGATGATCAATTACACGCAACAGAACGTCACCGAAGCCTTGCTGGAATGGACAGGCGGTTATGGTGTGGATGTGGCTTTCGATACTGTGGGCGGTGAAGCATTCAATCAACTGGTTGCGGCCACTAGCGTGTACGGTGATATGGTGACGATTTTACAACTGCCGGACAATGCCGACTGGAAAGCCATTCGCCTGCGCAATATCCGGGTGAGTCAGGAGCTGATGCTCACCCCGATGGTGCTGGGGCTGAAAGAGGCGGCTGAACATCACGGTGATATTCTGGAGCAGTGCGCCCAGTTCTTTGATGCGCAGCAGTTATCCATTTTCGTCTCCGATACCTTTGCGCTGAATCAGGCCGCCGATGCGCATCGCTGCATCGAAGCCGGATCAATGGCCGGCAAGCTGGTGCTGGCAGTCATATAACCCGGTAGTATCAAACGATCACATGTGAAGCTTAAACCGGTGATTGACCCGGTTGTTTCCTGTCACAGAATAGCCGCCCTTTTGAAACGGGTTGCAGGAGTAAGCATGTTCAGTCGATTAAGTGAAAAATTTGGCAATATCGCCCAGAAGCTGCGTGGATCAGCGCGTGTTTCCGAGGCCGATCTGGATGCCACGCTGCGCGACATGCGTCTGGCCATGCTGGAGGCCGATGTGGCCCTGCCGGTGGTGCGCCATGTCATGGCGGATGTGAAAGAACGGGCGCTGGGCGTGGATGTGGCCAAAAGCCTGCAACCGGGACAGGTGATCATCAAGATTCTCAATGATGTGATGACCGACCTGCTCGGTGGACAACGCCGTGATCTGGATTTATCCAAAATCCCGTCGGTGATTCTGCTCTGCGGTTTGCAGGGTGCGGGTAAAACCACCACAGCCGGCAAGCTGGCCCGATTGCTGGTGGCGCAGGGTAAAAAAGTGGCGCTAACCTCGGTGGATGCGACTCGTCCTGCGGCGCGTGAACAGTTGCAGGTGCTGGCCGGGCAGGTGGATGTACCCTATATCGCCGGTGAAGGATCGAGCGCGGCCAATCTGGCCAAATCTGCTGTATTGCAGGCCGGGCGTGATGGTCTCCATGTGTTGATTCTCGATACAGCAGGTCGTCAGGTGGTGGATGATGAGCTGATGGCCGAAATCAAGGCGGTGGCAGATGCCGTCGGTGCGACCGAGCGTTTACTGGTGCTCGATGCCATGACCGGGCAAACAGCGCTGCCGATTGCCGAGCAATTCCATGCGGCGGTGAATATGACCGGCTGTATCCTGACCAAAACCGATGCCGATGTGCGCGGCGGTGCGGCATTATCGGTGGCGCACAGCACGGGCGTGCCGATTCGCTATGTCGGCACCGGCGAAAAAATCGCCGCCTTTGAACAGTTCGATCCGGCCCGTATGGCCGGGCGTATCCTGGGGCAGGGCGATGTGGTCGGGCTGGTCGAGCAGATTCAGGCCAATGTCGATCAGGCCTCAGCGGAAAAGGCTGCGGCGCGAATCAAGAAGGGGCAGTTTGATCTGGGTGATTTTGCCGAGCAGCTCGGCCAAATGCAGAATATGGGCGGCATGGCCGGTATGCTCAAGATGATGCCGGGCATGAATCTGCCACAGGGCGCGCTGGAGCAGATGGACGACAAGCCGATCAAACGCATGCAGGCGATGGTCTATTCGATGACGCCGAAAGAGCGCAAATATCCGAAACTATTGAACGGCAGCCGCAAACGGCGGGTGACAGCCGGTTCCGGCACCACCGTGCCCGAGCTTAATCGTATGCTCAAACAGTTCGCCCAGATGCAGAAAATGATGAAGCGCATGAAGGGCGGCAAGGGGCGGCGCATGATGGCGCAGATGATGGGCAAGTTCGGCGGCATGGGCGGTGGCATGCCGCCCGGTATGCCGAAGATGTGATATGTTATGCTGGCGCTGTTTCTGATTTACTGCGCTTGAAGATGCGCCAGCGGCTTGAGCCACTGGCTTAAACGAATCAGCGACATGTCCGTACTGCCTGGTCAGCCGGAACGGATTGTGGAATCAGTATTCGCTATCGGTATCATGGTCGATATGAGCCGGTTCTCCGGCCATGCGGTAGTCGCCGCTGGCCCAGCTGGCCAGGTCGGCTGTGCGGCAGCGATCACTGCAGAACGGGAAATGTGCGGCAGTGCGCTGCACCGGTTTTTTACAAACCGGGCAATGGAAAGACGATCGTGGTTTATTCATTTGCAGCCAACCGGCACCAGCATCATGGCATAGGGGATATCATCGCTGTAATCGGCGGGCGGCTGGCCGGCGGCCCAGCGCTGAAAACGCAGGCGGATAGCCAGGCGGTTGCCGGAAATGTCCGGGATAATGCCTTCAGCCACCGCATCGGCAGGGATGGAAATTACCAGCAGGCCAAAGGATTTTCCGCGCTCCGGCGTGATATGTCCATTGCCGCCGTTGGCGATGCATTGCTGCCAGCCGACAAAATCATTGAGCATCTGATTCAGTGTATCAACCGCACTGCACAGCGGCGCCAGAGCCTGATGCAGGGGCAGGGTGCGGACATCGGATCTGCTCCAGATGGCGCTGATGCTCTGCTGCATGCATAGTTTATGACCCAGCCAGTCATGTTTTTTCTGGGCATTGAGGTAGGCATTGATCAATGCGTCCTTGGCCAGATAATCACAGGCTTCCGGCATGCCCGGTTGCAGTTGTTTTATCAGCTGATCGATATGATCACAGGACTGCCGGATTTTTTCCTGATATTGCGGCGCATCATTGCACAGCTTGTTCAGATAGAGTTGTAACTCACCAAACAATGCGATGATCTCGGCAATCGCGCCCTTGCGCCCCTGTTCACCCAGCAGTGATGCGCGCAAATCACAGGCGGCATGCAGCCAGTTGGCGCCCTGCTGGTTGACACAGGCTGTTTCCAGACAGCTCAGCCCGTCACGCAATTCAATAAAAGCGCGCATGCGCGGACTCAATGCAAATGAAAATTGAACCATCTCTGTCAAACTGGTAACCCCGCTTGTGGCAGCGCATTGGGCGTGGTGACTTGCCATATCTGCGATGCACTGGATTGCCAATCCTGCCAGCGATTGCAGGCGACGACCACGATTGTATCGGCCAGCAGACCCCGGCCGGTCATGTCACGGATCAGGGTTTGCGCATCCGCCTCGCCCAGCGCCGCTGTCGGATTATCCAGCAGTATCAGTGATGCCCGGGCCAGACTCATGGCGGCCAGCGACAGACGCAGTGATTGTATGCGGTTCAGTGTTGGCAGCTCGGTGTGCAGTGACAGCTCGGACAGGCCCCAGTCCGCCATGCTTTTTTCCAGCTGTTGTGGTGTTGGTTTTGTTTTAAGCCCGAACATCAGCTCCTGCACCACCGTTTGACCCAGCCAGACACAGGGCCAGCGGTCAAACAGCAAACGCACCCGGTGTTTATCCGTGGCCGTGCCATCCAGTGTGATGCTCATGGATTCCGGTATATCGGCCAGCGCCGCCAGCCGGTGCAGGCACAGCGATTTGCCGCTGCCGACCTGGCCGGTCAGCAAGATGATTTCGCCGCTTCGGGCTTGCAGCGTGGTCATGGAATCAGTCAGTGCTAGGGTATGCTTCATGGAATTCGCAGCTTGGCATAAAAGATGGAGCGGGTGAAGGGAATCGAACCCTCGTATGC
>CAZXAI010000074.1:2963-7681 GCA_964638265.1 uncultured Zetaproteobacteria bacterium | reverse complement strand
CCGGTGTGCGGCAAAGAAGTGGATCAAAACAAGGGATATGGCCTGATGCATGAGAGTAATCTCTATCGCTTCTGTTCGCGCCATTGCCTGGAACAGTTCGACGAACAACCCTCTCTCTTTATGACCAAACACAACAAGGAGGTAAACCATGAGCACTAGAATTTCGCTGGTTGCTGTGGGGCATGCTACCAGTTTGTTCTTAGCGACCACGTTTGCCTTGTGCGTGGGGTTTGATCTGCTGTTTCCTGACCATGCCATGTATTCGGTCTGGCAGAAGCTGTTGCCGGGGTTCACTGGCATTAACTGGAGCAGTTTTTTTATCGGCTTGATCGAGTCCTATGGTTATGGCTGGTATATCGCCCTGATCTGGGTGCCGCTTTATAATGTGTTTGCTGCACGTTCATCCCGTCGCCTTCGCAATAAAATAGAATAATCCAGATAGAGAGTGTTGATATGACCGATCTTAATAAATTCACACGCACACAGCGTATCGCTTATTTCTCCATGGAAATCGCCTTGCAGAACGATATTCCCACCTACAGTGGTGGCCTCGGTATTCTCGCCGGTGACTCCATGCGCTCGGCGGCCGACCTGGAAATCCCCATGGTGGCGGTCAGTCTCGTTAGCCATGCCGGTTATTTCGAACAGGAGATCGATGCCGGAGGTAGACAGATCGAGCACCCCTCTGCATGGGAACCATCATCCAGTGCCACCCGGCTGGAGGCCAAAGTAGCCGTATCCATTGAGGGCCGGCTGGTGTGGGTCGCCGGTTGGTTATACGTGCTCAAGGGGCATATGAACGGTGAAATTCCGGTCATTCTGCTCGATACGGATATTGATGAGAATCAGCCCGCAGATCGGGAGATCACACATTATCTCTATGGCGGCGGCGATGCCTACCGACTGAAGCAGGAAATTGTACTGGGGATTGGCGGTATACGTCTGTTGCAGGCATTGGGCTTCACGCTGCGCCAGTACCATATGAACGAGGGGCATTCGGCTCTGTTGGCGCTGGAGTTGCTGCGCCGCTATGCATATCCGCAAGGGGATGTGCGCCCCGGCGAGTCGGCCTATGATATTCCGCGCGTACGCGAGATGTGTGACTTCACCACCCACACACCGGTGGAGGCTGGCCAGGATCGTTTTTCTTATGATCTGGTACAGCGCATCATGGCTGAGGTGATTGATCCGGGTACGCTAAAACAACTGGCCGGTGAAGATAATCTCAATATGACTCGGCTGGCCATGAACCTTAGTGAATATGTCAATGGCGTCGCCAAGCGGCATGCGGAAGTGTCCAGGCAGTTATTTCCCGGCTACCATGTACGCGCTGTCACCAACGGCGTTCATCCCTTTACCTGGGCATCGCCTCCATTCCGTGAACTTTTTAATAGCCATTTCCCCGGCTGGTGTCATGAGTCTGAAATACTGGTGCGGGCGGAATGCTGTATTCCCGATGCAGCGATATGGCAGGCTCATGTTCAGGCCAAGCAGGGTTTGATCGACAAGGTTCGCGACCTCACCGGCATTGAATTCAAACCTGAACTGCCCATCCTCGGTTTCGCCCGGCGCATGACCGCTTATAAACGTGCGGATCTGCTATTTACCGATCTGGAACGTTTAAAAGCTATCGCCAAAAAGCATCCGTTCCAGATTGTGCTCTCTGGCAAAGCCCATCCCAAAGACGGGCCGGGCCACCAGTTGATTGAGCAGCTGCATCATCATATGCGTGAGCTATCGGGTTTTATCCCCATGGCCTACATCCCGAACTACGATATGGATATCTCATTGTCGATGGTGTCGGGCGTGGATGTATGGTTGAACACGCCGCTCAAGCCGATGGAGGCTTCCGGTACCAGTGGCATGAAAGCCGCCTTTAACGGCGTGCCCAATTTATCCGTACTCGATGGCTGGTGGATTGAGGGCTGTATTGAGGGAGGCACCGGCTGGGCTATCGGCGACAGTACGGAAGCTGCCAACGGCGGTGATGCGTTATCACTCTATAATAAGTTGGAACAGGTAGTTTTGCCGCTTTATTACGCGGATCGAAGGGGCTGGATCGCTGTCATGAAAGGCGCGATCAGCAAGAATGCTTCCTACTTCAACAGCCACCGCATGATGCGCCGTTATGCCGCAGAAGCCTATGTGCGCTGAATATACACATCATCACAATACCGCAGTAAAAGGAGAAAAGCATGCATATCAATATCATTCGTGCCAAGGCTAAAGCTCTGGGCTTGAAAACCGGGCGAATCAGTAAGATCGAACTGGTGCGTAGCATTCAGCGTTCTGAAGGTAATTTCGATTGTTTCGCTACCGCCTGTGATGGTGTCTGCGAACAGAAGGACTGCATGTGGCAAGAGGAATGTTTTGTCCTGGCTGGAAAAGCAACGATCCGTTAAGCCGATTATACACGAATTTCGGTGCGCCTTCGCTGGCTCACATTGATCTGTAACGAATTAGGAGAGTCTATGAATAATCTTGGTGAAATAGCAGACCTCGGCCAGTCTATCTGGCTGGATTATATTGACCGCCATCTTGTCCGCAGTGGCGAATTGAATCAGCTGATTGAGCGCGATGGTATTTGCGGCATCACCTCCAACCCGGCTATTTTCGAAAAAGCGATCCGTACAGACAAAGAATATGCCAGCGCTCTGCAGCAATTGGAGGGGGATTCTCCGGCTGACGCATTCGAGCATCTGGCTATTGCTGATATTCGTGCCGCTGCCGATGTGTTGTATTCGGTGTACGAGTCTACCGGGTGGCGGGATGGCTATGTGTCCCTGGAAGTATCGCCAAAGCTGGCGCATGATTGCGCAGGCACGGTGGCAGAAGCCATGCGGCTGTGGCGTGAGGTGGATCGGCAGAACCTGATGATCAAGGTGCCGGCAACCGATGCCGGTATTCAGGCTATTCGCAAGCTGATAGCTGAAGGCGTGAATGTGAATGCCACGCTGTTGTTTTCGCAGGCTATGTATCAGCGCGTGGCCGAGGCATTTATGTCCGGGCTGGAACAGCGCTTGCTCAATGGCGGTTCACCGGCACGAGTGGCGAGCGTGGCCAGTTTCTTTATTAGCCGTATTGATGTTGCTGTCGATGCTATGCTTGATGAGCGTCTGAAAGAAGTGAGTGGTGATGGTGAGCGTGATTCACTGCTCAGCGTGTATGGCAAGGTGGCAATCGCCAATGCCAAACTGGCCTACCAACATTACAAGACCTTCTTTTCCACACCGCGATGGGAGGCGCTGAACGAATGCGGCGCTCAAAGTCAGCGCCTGCTCTGGGCCAGCACTGGTACCAAGAACCCGGCCTACTCCGACACCCTTTATATTGAGGAGTTGATGGGTTCGGATACGGTGAATACCGCGCCGCCGGCAACGCTGGCTGCATTCAGGCAGCACGGCCGTATCCGTGCAGCGCTGGAATCGGATATTGCCGGAGCAACAATGGTGATGAATCGACTCGATACATTCGGTATATCGCTGGATGATGTGACTGATCGACTGCTGATCGATGGTATCAGGCTATTCGACAAGGCTTATGACAACATTATAGATGCCATCGCTACCCAACGGCTCCAAAGGCAACGTTTATGAATTTTGCCCGGATGATTAACCCTGTCTGGTGTTTGGCCTGTATAAAGGAATCAGGCCATGTATAAGTCGAACTGGATACCTGTCGTGTTGACTTTGATTATGGCGAGCTTGGTTTCTTACGCCCTATTTGTGGATGGTAAGCCGGGTTGTAAACAGGGGCAGTTGGCGATGGCAGCGCATGGACACGGTGTTATGGATCATGATATGAATCATTTGTCCGGGGTTGATCATGCATCAACTCCGGGTTCCGGATGTTCATGATGGCAACGAATCTGACTGAGCGCCGGTTAAGCGTTCATGCGCATATTTGTCCGGTCTGCGGGATGGATGTCTCTGCCACAAACCTGCTCCCAACAGCGTATGATGGGCGTACTTATTTTTTCTGTTCCGTGCATTGTCAAAATGTATTTGAACAGGATCCGGATACCTATTTAAGCATGCAGATGGAACGCAGTCGTGAACACGCCAGGGAGATGAATCTTGTTTACAAAGAAACCCTGGCGTGCCTGTCCCGGGCCGCTGAGTTTAAAGATAATGAGACTGCCAGACATACCCAAAGAATTGCAAGATATAGTCACCGGTTGGCGATCCTTGCAGGTTTGGATAACCGGCATGCAGAGCGGATTCGGGAAACGGCGCCCTTGCACGATATTGGCAAAATAGGCGTTCCTGAATCTATTTTATTGAAACCCGGGACATTGAACAGGGATGAGCGCAAGATTATTGAACAGCACCCGGAAATGGGCGCGAAAATATTGGGAACAAACCTGCATTCCAATACGATGAAAATGGCCTCGTTGATTGCCTTGACCCATCACGAACGATGGGATGGAACAGGTTACCCCTCTGGTGTTGAGGGTGAAAATATCCCCGTTGAAGGCCGTATTGTGGCGCTCTGTGATGTGTTTGATGCGCTGATTTCCGTTCGCCCCTACAAGCAGGCGTGGCCCATAGATAAAATTCAGCAGCTGATTGGTTCCGAGTGTGGAAAACACTTTGACCCGAAACTAGCGCAACTGTTTATGCAACATTTCTCCGACTTCGTTGAAATTCATGCTAGACTACAAGATAATCATTGTGAGGCACCATCATGACAATTCACCGCCACCCCGATACTCCCCC
>CAZXAI010000074.1:0-2863 GCA_964638265.1 uncultured Zetaproteobacteria bacterium | reverse complement strand
AAAATGAGCCATAAAGAGCGCGGCCCCATGTTTAACTCGACTGTCAAAAAAAGCTCAGATCGTTTGCAAGGCAAACGCGAGGCAATGGAGCACAAAATGGATGGCAACAAACACGGTGCAATGCGTAACACCACGCCGCATAAACATGGTCACCGTATCGAAGAGAGTATGGACAAGGATTGATAAAAAAACGCAGGTGGAAGAGGATATCCTTGATGCAGCAAGGTACCTTTTCTAGCTGAAAGCTTAGCCCGGATGTCGTTGGCAGGGGGCGGGAGATATAGGAGAAAACAATGAATATTGATCCGGTTTGTGGCATGAACGTGAAAGATGACAGTGAACATGAACGCAGTTTTCGCGGCGTGGATTATCATTTTTGTAGCGCCTCCTGTCTGGAAAAGTTTAATGGCAGCCCGGAAGATTATCTGGGTGAGGATTGCACCCACGACCCGGTCTGCGGCATGAAGGTGAGCCGCGCCTCGTCGAATCATGTGCAATACCATGATCACGATTATTATTTCTGTTCGCAGCACTGCGTGGAAAAATTCTCATCCGACCCGGCCGCCTATGAAGGCAAGGATCAGGTCTGTGAACACCATCATGTCAAAAAAAGTACGGTGCCGGATGATCCGAATGGCATGTATTTCTGCCCCATGTGTCCCGGTCAGGAACAGCAGGGGCCGGGCACATGCAAAGTCTGCGGTATGGCGCTCGATCCGATGGCAGCGCCGGCGCTGAAACAGAAAACCGAATATGTCTGTCCGATGCATCCGGAGGTGGTCAGCGATGCTCCCGGCTCGTGCCCGAAATGCGGCATGGCGCTGGAAGCGCGCACCGTCACGCTCGATGAGGAAAATCCGGAACTCGATGATATGAGCCGCCGCCTGAAAGTCAGTACGGTGCTGGCCGTCCCCGTGTTTGTGCTGGCCATGGTGGCTGATCTGGCGCCATCGTGGCTGCCATCGGCCCTGAGCATGAGTATGGTGCAATGGATTGAATTTGTACTGGCCACGCCGGTGATTTTATGGGGCGGCTGGCCGTTTTTCGAGCGTTTCTGGCTGTCGGTCAAAACCTGGAACCTGAATATGTTCACGCTGGTGGGTTTGGGTGTCGGCGTGGCGTGGATGTATAGCGTGGTGGCGCTGCTTGTCCCCGGTATTTTTCCGCCGGTGATGCAGATGGCAGGCGGCCTGGTGGATGTCTATTTTGAAGCCGGCGCGGTGATTACAGCGCTGGTGCTGCTCGGGCAGGTATTGGAATTGCGCGCCCGCTCGCGCACCAATGAAGCGATTAAATTATTGCTCGGTATGGCTCCGAAAACAGCGCGGCGCGTGGCAGCGGATGGAACAGAAGCCGATGTGCCGCTGGAAGATGTGGTGGCCGGCGATGTGCTGCGCATTCGCCCCGGTGAAAAAGTGCCGGTGGATGGCGTGGTGACCGAGGGCGAAAGCAATGTCGATGAATCCATGGTCACCGGCGAACCGGTGGCGGTGGAGAAGGCAGCAGGTGATACGCTGATCGGCGCGACCGTCAACGGCAACGGCTCGCTGCTGATGCGGGCCGAAAAAGTGGGCGCGGATACCTTGCTCTCTCAGATCGTCAATATGGTGGCCGAAGCGCAGCGATCGCGCGCGCCGATTCAGAAAATGGCCGATACGGTGGCCGGTTATTTTGTACCGGCTGTGGTCGGTATCGCCCTGATTGCCTTTGCTGTCTGGATGATGGTCGGGCCGGAACCGCGTCTGGCGCATGCCATCGTCAATGCCGTGGCCGTGCTGATTATCGCCTGCCCCTGCGCACTCGGATTGGCTACGCCGATTTCGATTATGGTCGGCACCGGTCGCGGCGCGACCGCCGGGGTGTTGATCAAGAATGCCGAAGCGCTGGAGATCATGGAGAAAGTGAATACGGTCGTGGTGGACAAGACCGGTACGCTGACTGAAGGCAAACCGTCGTTGACCACGGTTAAGGCGACCTCTGATGTGGTGGATGAAGCCCGGGTGCTGTGTCTGGCGGCCAGTCTGGAGCGCGCCAGCGAACACCCGCTGGCCGAAGCGATTGTGGCTGGTGCAGCAGCCAGGGATATCGAGCCGGAACCGGTCGAAGGATTTACCGCCATTACCGGCAAGGGTGTGAGCGCCAGCGTTGGCGGCAAGGCGGTATTGCTGGGCAATATCAGCTTAATGAAAGATAATCATATCGACGCCGAATCCGTAGCGACGTTCGTGGAAACGCATCAGCTGGGCGGTGAAACGGTGATGTATCTGAGCGTAGATGGCGCGCTGGCCGGCCTGATTGGCGTATCCGATCCGGTCAAGGCATCCACCCCGGATGCGATTAAAGAACTGCATGATGAAGGCATCGAAGTGGTGATGCTGACCGGCGATAACCACAACACGGCAGCCGCCGTGGCAAAAAAACTGGGCATAGCGCGTTTTGAAGCCGATGTGCTGCCCGATCAGAAAGCGGCTGTGGTCAAGCGCTTGCAGGATGAGGGGAAAATCGTGGCGATGGCCGGCGATGGCATCAACGATGCGCCGGCGCTGGCGGCTGCGCATGTCGGCATTGCCATGGGCACCGGCACCGATGTAGCGATGGAATCCGCCGGTGTCACCCTGATCAAGGGCGATTTGACCGGCATTGTGCGGGCGCGCCGTTTATCCCGCGCGACCATGAAAAATATCCGTCAGAATCTGTTTTTTGCCTTTATCTACAACTCCGCCGGCGTGCCGATTGCAGCCGGTGCGTTGTATCCGCTATTCGGATTGCTGTTATCGCCGATCATTGCGGCGGCAGCCATGAGTTTTTCTTCGGTGTCGGTGATTACCAATGCGCTGCGATTGCGTAACGCGAAGCTGTAATG
>CAZXAI010000073.1:0-7883 GCA_964638265.1 uncultured Zetaproteobacteria bacterium | reverse complement strand
ACGCGTATCCTGTTCTCTACAGTTTTCGCCGTTGTCCTTATGCCATACGGGCGCGTGATCGACGAGAGTCTGGATATTATGCGCTGGGCGCTGGCAGAGAACGATCCGGACGGCTGGTTGCGGCCTGACCCTGATAAGGTCATGCGGCAGTTGATTTATCAGCATGATTCCCGTTTTAAGCTATGATGAGCATGAAGGCGAACCCCATTTTCGACAGGCTTGTGATTTTCTGACCGGGCTGGAGCAGCGACTGGAGCAGTCGGCATTGCTGTTGCTGTCCTGATGTGAGATTGATCACTGCGTGTCTGCCGGAATACATGACGATGCGCTCTGGTTCATCAACTGATATGACAGGAGTCGATAATGATAAAAACACAGAGCAAAGACATACAGACAGGCGTACGGGGCCATCCCGAAACGCCCCGTCCGGTGATTTATCCGTTTCCCCGGCCATTATTTACCCGGCAGTGATGCGACCAACAGTTGCGCTGCGCCGGCCTGCAGGCATTCGATGAAAGCTCTGTGGTGAACAGGTTTTAGCCCGGGCTGCTCAGACTCGCCCGGGTGGGATTTATGATGAAGGCACAGTAAGGATTTCGTGGCCGGAGTCGGTGACGACGAGGGTATGCTCGAACTGGGCTGAAAGCGATTTGTCACGGGTGACCACGGTCCAGCGGTCAGCCAGCAGTTTTACACCTGCCTTGCCAATATTCACCATCGGTTCAATGGTAAATACCATGCCTGTTTTCAAGGCCATGCCGTGGCCGGGCTTGCCGTAGTGCAATACTTGCGGATCCTCATGAAAGACGCGCCCAATGCCGTGGCCGCAATATTCGCGTACCACCGAGCAGCGTTCGCCTTCCACATACGTTTGAATGGCATGGCCGATATCGCCCAGGGTGGCGCCGGGGCGAACGACGTCAATGCCGATTTCCAGCGCCCGGCGCGCGACCTCAGTGACTTTGCGCGCCCGTATTTTCGGCTCGCCGACGTAGAATGTTTTGCTGGAATCGCCATGCCAGCCATTCAGAATAGTGGTGACATCAACATTGACGATATCTCCGTCCTTGAGTGTTTTGTCGCCCGGAATGCCGTGGCACACGACATGATTGACCGAGGTGCAGACTGATTTCGGGAAGCCGTGATAATTCAGCGGGGCAGGGATACCGCCAGCCTGGATGGTGAATTCATGCACCAGATCATTGATGTCATCGGTGCTGATGCCGGCCTTGATATGCGGTTCAATCATGAGCAATGTATCGGCGGCATGGTGGCATGCCGGTCGCATCGCTTCGATGTCCTGCGCTGATTTAATTGTGACCATGTATGCTCCCGATGATAACGTGTCACAGTCACCATGTGTTGAAATCAGGTCGCATTCTGGCCTATTCTTTCTGCGCGGTAAAACGTTTCACCGCAGAGCATTTTTTTAATGGGTGCCGAGATCGTGAACACAGGAGAAAATCATGCGGGTATATTTGGTGCAACACGGTTTGGCGACAGATGCGGATACGGATGTGTCGCGACCATTATCCGGTCAGGGACGGGAAGATGTGACGCGCACGGCGGGTTTTCTGAGCCTGTTCGAGAAACCGCATCCGGCCAGGATTTTGCACAGTGGCAAACTCAGGGCGGAACAAACCGCAGCCATGTTTGCCGAAGCCTGGGGTGGGATTCCGGTTGCATGTACGCATGATCTGGCTCCCAATGATGACCCGTCCGTCTGGTCGGCCCGGCTGGCAGGCTGGCATGAGGATGTGATGCTGGTCGGACATTTGCCGTATATGCAACGCCTGGCGGGTTTGTTGATCTGCACTGATCCAGATCGCGAGGCGGTGCATTTTCGTAATGGGGGGGTCGTTTGTCTGCAACGGAACGGACTGGAAAACGCTGATTCCGGATGGTCTGTGCAGTGGCAGATTAATCCAACACTGTTTTATGGCGAGCAATAATGATAGATCATATCATGCCAGTGCAATTAAAACTTCCATTTTAAATCCATGATTGATATCCTTAACGATGAAAACAGTGATTTATTGACCGCTGCCTGATTGACCCGCACTAACGCGCATGGACTTTTCCACCCCGTGATATGCAACCTTACAGGGCGCAATAAATCATGCAGGCGCATTGTTTGCGTGCAAGAGGGGGCGCTATGGAATCAGCTGCATCGGAGCACATATATTCCGCTAACAGGAGCGGGTCAGGCATTGGCCAAGCATTGATTGTTGATGACTTGCGTCAATTTCAAACGATTGTGGAGGCTATCGCTTCAGGCGTATTTATTTTTCAGGCTGACACGATGTGTTATGTCAATCCGTACGGCGCATCATTAACCGGGTATGCTGCAGATGAACTGTTGGCGATGCCTTTCTGGGCCATTGTTCACCCGGACTTTCAGGACATGATTCAACAAAGAGGGCGTGATCGTCAGGCTGGGGCGTCTGTCCCGGACAACTATGATTTTATGATCGTGCGCAAGGATGGTGAAGCACGCTGGATGAACTGGCGTTCAAGCGTCATTGCGTTGGATGGCAGTGCGGCAGTGATGGGCGTGGCTGAAGATATCACCGAACGCAGGCGTGCGGAAGAACGGTTGCAGTCTATTGCCCGATTAAGTGCGCGCACGTCGGGGACATGCTTTTTTCGTACATTGGTATCATCTGTGGCTGAGGCCCTGAATGTGCAGGTTGTTTTTGTGGCCCGGTTTATTCCCGGCGAACCCAGTAGCGCCCAATCTCTGGCGCTCTGGGTCGATGGCAAGCATGTTGAGAATATGCAATGGCCGTTGTCCGGTACGCCATGCGAGCAGGTCGCCCACGGGGAGCTCGTCTTTATTGCCGAAGGTTTACAGGCCGCATTCCCTGATGATGCATGGCTGTCGGCAGCCGGGCTGGATAGTTATGTGGGTATTCCGGTTAGAGATGCCCATGGGCATGTGCTGGGACATATCGGTGTGATGGACGACAAACCGATTCGGCAACGCCGGCATATCGAATATATACTGAATATCTTTTCTGATCGGGTGGCTGCAGAAATGGAGTGTAAGGATGCTGAGGCGCTGGTCAGACAATCAGCAGATATTCTTGAGATGATTGCGACGGGTGAACCAAGCGCTCCAATCTATGATGCCATTGCATTGATGTATGAGGCGCGGCACCCGGGCATGCGCTGCTCAATGCTGGCACTCAAAGGCGGCAGGCTCATACATGGCGGCGCTCCCAGTCTGCCTGCAGTATATTGCAATGCCGTGAACGGTCTGAAAAACGGCCCGAATGTCGGTTCATGCGGCACATCAACCTATACCGGCAAGCGGGTGCTGGTCGAAGATATTGCCACCGACCCCAGGTGGGCCGACTTGAAAAGCGTGGCGCTGCCTTTTGGCCTGCGCTCCTGCTGGTCTGAGCCGATTAAAAATGCTGCCGGAACAGTGCTGGGCGCATTCGGCATGTATTATAATCATCCGGCCTTGCCCGATGAAGAGGAACTGGCTGATCTTCAGTCGGCGGCAAGACTGGCCGGCATTGTGATGGAGAAAAAAATGAGGGATGCGTGGGTGAACAAGTTATCCCAGGCGATTGAGCAGGCTGGCGAGTCTGTCATGATTACAGACAGGCATGGTGTGATTGAATATGTGAATCCCCGATTTACAACGCTGACCGGATACAGCGCTGATGAGGCCATCGGCCAAACGCCCCGGCTATTGAACAGCGGCAACCAGGATACATCTTTTTATGAAAATATGTGGAAAACCATTAGCGCCGGAGATACCTGGCAGGGTAAAATCATCGACAGGAAAAAAGATGGCAGTTTTTATCCGGCCAGTTTAACCATTTCCCCCATACGCACCGATTCCGGACATGCAGGGTCTCATAGCCATTATGTCGGTATTCAGTCTGATCTCACCAAAATCGAGGATCTGGAACATCAATTCCATCAGGCCCAGAAGATGGAAGCCATCGGCACGCTGGTCGGCGGCATTGCCCACGATTTCAATAATATGCTGGCCGGGATGACAGGCAACCTCTACCTGGCCAAGAAAAAAGTTCAGCTACAGCCGGACGTGGTGCAGAAGCTGGCCAATGTCGAAGCGCTTTCCATGCGTGCTGCCGAAATGATTCAGCAGATGCTCACCTTTGCGCGCAAGGATCGGGTTAGCATCAAGCCGATTCCATTCACGCCGTTTATCAAGGAAACGCTGAAGCTGCTGCGCACTTCGGTGCCGGAAAACATTGCCATACGGGAGCATATTTGCACCGATGCACTGGCAGTGCTCGGCGATAGCACGCTGCTGCACCAGGTGCTGATGAATCTGATCAATAATGCCCGCGATGCAGTCGAAGGGGTGGCAGCTCCGGAGATTACGGTGGAACTGGCATCTTTTCATGCTGATGAAGTATTTGCGGCAGGCCGGGTGGATTGCGTGGCGGGTGATTTTGCGCATTTGAGCATACGGGATAATGGTTGCGGTATTGCCGAAGAACAAATCGAACATTTGTTTGAACCTTTTTTTACCACCAAGGAACAGGGCAAGGGCACCGGCCTGGGCCTTGCCATGATATTCGGCGCCGTCCAGACCCACCACGGCTTTGTTGAGGTGGATAGCATCAGGGGCGAAGGCTCGACCTTTCATATCTACCTGCCCCTGCTGGAGCAGTGCGATTCGGATGCGGAATCCTTTGCGTATAAGCCGCTTGCCGAGCCGGGACAGGGGGAAACGATCCTGTTTGCGGATGATCAACAGCAGGTGCTCGAAACGGGCAAAGATGTGCTGGAAGATCTGGGCTATCAGGTGTTGACGGCCGACAACGGACAACAGGCGGTAGAACTGTTTGAGGTGCATGCCGGACAAATTGATTTATGTATCTTCGATATCATTATGCCGGTGATGAATGGCAGTACAGCAGCGCAATATATCCGGCAGATCCAGCCGGATGTGAAAATTATTTTTGCCACCGGCTACGACAAGATTAGCCAGAGTAATATGGTTAATGAAACCGTGATCAGCAAGCCGTTTTCCATTGAGGAGATGAGTCGCCTGATTCGCCAGCAGTTGAGCCGGTGACAAGCCGGTCAGGCACAGGGAGAATCGAAGAAGGTAACAGCATGGATGGGCTTGGCGTGAAACGTTTTTTACTGAATCTATCCGCTTGTTTCATTGTGTTTTCATGGCTGCGGGGCATGATGCCGCGTATGGTCATTCAGGTGCGTATATGATCTCTGCAATCCGGTCATTTTTAAAACTGGAATCGGCGGGCGGCATTGTGCTGATCGCAGCCGGTTTGTGCGCCTTTATTCTGGCGAATTCGCCGTTATCGCACTATTACAGTCTGCTGCTGAATACGCCATTACACGTGGGTATCGGCTCTTTGCTGATTGCCAAGCCACTGCTGTTGTGGATTAATGACGGTTTGATGGCGATTTTTTTCTTTATCGTCGGGCTGGAATTAAAACGGGAAATGATGGTTGGCGAGCTCTCCGGTGCCGGCGCGATTACACTGCCGGCAGTCGCCGCGCTGGGCGGCATGATTGCGCCGGCAGCGATTTATATCTTAATCAACCGTGGCGATGCGGTTGCCATGGCCGGATGGGCCATACCGACAGCAACCGATATCGCCTTTGCGCTTGGCGTACTGACACTGCTGGGTTCGCGTGTGCCGCTGGCATTGAAAACATTTCTGGTCTCGCTGGCTATATTCGATGATGTCGGGGCGATTATTATTATCGCCATCTTCTACAGCGCCGATATCAATAGTATCAGCCTGACCATTGCCGCTGCCTGTATCGCCTTGCTGGCAGGGCTGAACCGGTTGCATGTTGGCCTGCGACTGCCTTATATCCTGATCGGCCTGATCATGTGGGTGGCGGTGTTGAAATCCGGCGTACATGCTACGCTGGCCGGCGTCGTGCTGGCTCTGTTTATTCCGCTGACGCCGGCTCGAAAGGGGGAACCGTCGCCACTGCGCTCGCTGGAACGGGACTTGCACGGCATTGTGGCATTCGGCGTCTTGCCCCTGTTTGCCTTTGCCAATTCCGGCGTCGATCTCGGTCTGGTCAGCATGGATGATGTATTGCATCCGGTAACCTTCGGCATTGCACTGGGTCTATTTGTCGGTAAGCAGCTGGGTGTATTCACCTTTGCATGGCTGGCGGTGAAAGCGGGTTTTGCCACGCTACCCCGGGGCGTCAACTGGGCGGTGCTGTACGGCGCAGCGTTGCTGTGCGGTATCGGGTTTACCATGAGTCTGTTTATCGGTTCGCTGGCTTTTGAAAGCAGCGGGGCGGATATGTTTTTTGATGAACGCCTGGGTATTATTATTGCTTCTCTAATCTCGGCTTTATGTGGCTATTTCTGGCTGAAACGGGTCTTGCCTGCCCAGTCACAATAACACAAAAAAAAGAGGCCCACTGTTCAGGGGCCTCCTTATTGATTGCATTGCCTATGCCTGGCAACAATCAGTTTTTCGATTTATCCACGATCTTTTTAATCCACGGCATCATATCGCGCAGCTTGGCGCCGGTCTGCTCAATCGGATGGGCGGCATTGAGGCGGCGGTAAGCGGTCATGGACGGGTAGTTGGTCGCGCCTTCTACAATGAACTGCTTGGCGTATTCGCCGGTCTGGATGTTGTGCAGCGCTTCACGCATGGCTTTGCGGGATTCTTCGTTGATCACCTTCGGGCCGGTCACGTATTCGCCATATTCGGCATTGTTGGAGATCGAATAATTCATATTGGCGATGCCGCCTTCATACATCAGATCGACAATCAGTTTCAGTTCATGCAGGCATTCAAAATATGCCATTTCAGGCGCATAACCGGCCTCGGTCAGGGTTTCAAAACCGGCCTTGACCAGTTCCACCGCGCCGCCGCACAGGACAGCCTGCTCGCCGAACAGATCGGTTTCGGTTTCATCCTTGAATGTGGTTTCGATAATGCCGGTACGACCGCCGCCAATTGCAGACGCGTAGGACAGCGCCGTCGCTTTGGCATTGCCGCTGGCATCCTGGAATACGGCGATCAGATCAGGGATGCCGCCGCCATTGACGAACTCATTGCGCACCGTATGCCCCGGCGCTTTCGGCGCGATCATAATGACATCGAGATCGGCGCGCGGCACAATCTGATTGTAGTGAATCGCGAAACCGTGCGCGAAAGCCAGCGTTGCGCCTTCTTTCAGATTCGGCAGCAATTCATCTTTGTACAGGGCCGACTGGAATTCATCCGGCGTCAGCACCATGACCAGATCAGCGTCGGCAGTTGCTTCAGCCACGCTGGCGACGTTCAGACCGCAGGCTTCGGCTTTGGCAATCGATGCGGAACCGGCGCGCAAACCCACCGTTACATCCACGCCGGAATCCTTCAGATTATTAGCGTGTGCATGGCCCTGCGAGCCGTAACCGAGAATGGCCACCTTGGTGCCCTGGATAATGGAAAGATCAGCGTCCTTGTCGTAATAGACGTTTAGAGCCATGGGTAATTCTCCTGTGAAAATTTAGTTCTGATAATAAGAGGCGGCGCAGCATATACGCTCCGAAACCAAAGTTCACTAATTTATAAGCATTTACCGCAGGTAGCTCAGAGGACGCAGAGGAAAATAATGAACAAATATAGCGCTCACTATTGCAACATGCGTATTCCGACGCAACCGGCCACCCCGAGGTGAGGCAGTATTCTGCTGGACGGGGCTAGTCTGCTGGGTGGTTTTTGATGGTCAATGTTGCGTTCTTTTTTCGGGTTGCGGAATTCCGGGGAGATGAATTCCGGGGACATAAACTTAATTCCGGGGACATAAACTTAATTATTGACAAAGTGGGTTGAAGGATTCCATCTTCTACGATGGCAAGAATGGCAAGAGTAGTTGTACCGGGGATACCGCATCAT
>CAZXAI010000072.1:0-8014 GCA_964638265.1 uncultured Zetaproteobacteria bacterium | reverse complement strand
AATCGAGCAGGTTTTCCTTGCCCGCATCGGTGATATTCACCCGGCGCACGGCCACGGTAATCATTTCCGCCCCTGCCGCTTCGGTAGCATCTTTGGTGGTCTGGAAATCTTTGTATTTCCCCGAACCGACAATCAGCCGTGACGTAAATTCATGTGTTCCGACTTTCAATATATCCGACATCATTCATTCTCCAGCTTACTATTCTAATTGTTATATTTTTTGACACAGATGAACGCGGATAAACGCAGATGGAAATACGTGTTCATAAACCTAAAACTATCCGCCGCCGATCATGTGTACCAGTTCGATGCGATCTCCCTCTTGCAGTCCGGTAACATCATATTGGCTTTTGGGCACCACTTCGAGGTTTCTTTCAATGGCAATCATACGCTGTTGCAAATCCAGTTCAGTGACCAGTTCAGCCAGTGTGCGGGCTGATACGGTTTGCATCTCGCCATTTAATTGAATGCTAATACTGTCAGACATAAACCCTCATAAACAGACATTTTACAACCATTACATATCATTTATTACAATATTCAGGCTTTTTTTGGCCATTATCGAATACAATCGGATTGACCCTTATTTCCCGCCCTGTAGTGTGAGCCGCATGCTAGCAGCAAGCGACTCTGCACCCAACATGCAACAATATATCACGATTCCAAAGCCGGGAAACTGGCGTGGCGTCAATGACGGCATGGTTGCGGCCAGAAAAGCGATCCAACAGGGCCAGTTTGAGCAGGCGGAACGCATCCTGATTGAATTGCTCGATTTCGCGCCGGTGGAAATCAAGGCGTGGAAACTGCTGGCCAAGGTGCAGCGCCAGCTGGGGCATATTGAACAGGGTATCGCCAGCGCCACGCGCGCCCTGCAATTGCAAAACAATCCGCTGCCCGAGGAACCGCCTGCCTCTGTTACTGTGGCCAGGCTGTTGTGGGAACAGAATGAATATCAGGAAGCCAGACGAATGCTGGCCATATTGATTGACGCCCAACCGGATAATACCGCCCTGTTAGAGCTACAACAGCAGTGGAATATGGAGAGCAGTTCATGAGCGCATTAAATATTCTCGTTGTGCATGGCCCCAATTTAAACATGCTCGGCAGCCGCGAACCCGGTCATTACGGCCATCAGACACTGGCCGATATTACAGCACAGTTAATCGCACTCGCTGGTACGCTGGACATGACCATCAGCAGCTATCAAAGCAATCATGAAGGCGAACTGGTCGATCGTATCCAGCAGGCCGCATCGGAGCATGTGGACGGCATCGTCATCAACCCCGCCGCCTATACCCATACCAGCATCGCCCTGCGCGATGCCCTGCTGGCTACTGCCATTCCATTCATTGAAGTGCATTTATCGAACATTCACAGCCGCGAGGAATTTCGCCATCGCTCCCTGCTGGCCGATGCCGCTACCGGCGTCATCGCCGGTTTCGGCGCGACATCGTATGTACTGGCGCTCAGAGGGCTGGCTGATTTTTTACAACAGACCAAACAACAGACAGGAGTATAATGTGGACATTTCCCAGATACGCAAATTAATTCGACTGATTCAAAGTTCGGATGTCACCGAAATCGAAGTCACCCAGGGCGACCAGACCGTGCGCATTTCACGCCAGCATCCGGCTGCAGCCGCACCGGTGACCTATGCCGCCCCGCCAACGCCTGCTGCCGCACCGGTCGCCGCACCGGCCCCTGTGGCTGAAGCTGAAGCCGATGAAGCGCATCAGGTAACATCACCCATGGTCGGCACATTTTACGCTGCTCCCAGCCCCGATGCGGAAAACTTTGTCAGCATAGGCAAGAAAGTTCAGAAGGGTGAAACGTTGTGCATTATCGAAGCGATGAAGATGATGAATGAAATTGAGGCGGAATACAGCGGCGTGGTTGAGTCCATTCTGGTGGAAAATGCATCGCCGGTTGAATACGGCCAGCCGATGTTCATTATCACGCCGATGGCGTAATCAGAGGTGGCTATGTTTCACAAAATCCTCATCGCCAATCGCGGTGAAATTGCTGTTCGTATTATTCGGGCCTGTAAAGAGCTGGGCATACTATCGGTGGCCGTCTATTCCGAAGCGGATCGCGATTCCATGCATACGCGGCTGGCCGATGAATCTATCTGCATTGGCCCGGCGCCGAGTCCTCAGTCCTATCTGAATATAGCGGCCCTGATGGCAGCGGCTGAGCTGACCGATGCGGAAGCCATCCATCCGGGATTTGGTTTTCTGGCCGAAAATGCGGAATTTGCCGATATTGTCATCGAGTCCGGACTGACATGGATTGGCCCCACGCCTGCATCCATGCGCACCATGGGCGATAAAGTGACCGCCAAGAAAGAAATGGAAATCGCCGGCGTACCGCTGGTGCCCGGCTCCGATGGCGCTGTCGAAACGATTGAAGAAGCCAAAGCCATTGCCAAAGAATACGGTTTCCCGATTATCATCAAGGCATCGGCCGGCGGCGGCGGGCGCGGCATGAAAATCGTGCATGCCGAAGCATCGCTGGCGACGGCGTTTTCCATGTGCAAAACAGAAGCAGGCGCGGCATTCGGTGATGAAACGGTATTTATTGAAAAGTTCCTCGAAGAACCCCGCCATATCGAAGTGCAGGTGCTCGGCGATACGCATGGCAATATCATTCATTTATTTGAACGCGAATGCTCCATGCAACGCAACAATCAGAAAGTGCTCGAAGAAGCGCCCAGCCCATTTCTGGATCCTGAAACGCGCGAAAAAATCTGCGCGGCCGGCGTAGCCGCTGCAAAGGCTGTGGACTATGTCGGGGCAGGCACAATCGAGTTTCTGATGAACTCTGATAAGTCCTTTTATTTCATGGAGATGAATACGCGTATTCAGGTGGAACATCCGGTTACCGAATGGATCACCGGCGTCGATCTGGTTGAGTGGCAGTTCCGTGTTGCGGCTGGCGAGAAGCTCGCCTTCGCCCAGAAAGATATCAAGATGAAAGGTCATGCCATTGAATGCCGCATCAATGCGGAACACCCGTTCAAATTCACCCCGTCTCCGGGTACGGTAGAACTGTACCATGCACCGGGCGGACGCAGCGTGCGGGTGGATTCACAGTTATATACCGGTTATAAAATACCGCCCCACTACGATTCGATGATTGGCAAGGTGATTACCCATGCCCGAGATCGCCAGAAGTGCATTCGGCGCATGCAACGCGCCATGGATGAGCTGGTCATTCTCGGCATCACCACCAACCAGGAACTGCATCAGCGTTTGCTGGCCAATCCGGGCTTTCAGAACGCCGATTTCAATATCCACTTCCTGGAGAAATGGCTCAGGCAGATGAGTTTGTAGGACGTAAGGGGTAAGGTGAGAGGCGTCAGGAGCAATTGCCCCTCACACCTTACTCCTCACACACCTAACGAACAATCACACCCCCGAATACTGTGCATGCACCTCTCTGGCATGCATATTCGGCAATTTGTTCAGGGCGGCAATCAGGGCTTTGGCGGAAGCCACCACGATATCGGTATCCGAACCCTGCCCGTTCACAATGCGGTCACCATCCTGCAAGCGCACGGTCACCTCGCCCTGCGCATCAGTACCGGCGGTGATGGCATTGACGGCATAAAGCAGCAACTGGCCTCTGGGTTCCACCAGCGATTTAATCGCCTTGAAGGCGGCATCGACCGGGCCATCTCCCTCGGCTGTGGCCTTGTGCGTTTCACCTTCGATATCCAGTTCCACCGCTGCTACCGGCGTATCGCCGGTACCGGAAGCGGCATGCAGGCTGATCAGCTTGACGCGCTCGGCATCTACGCTGGCATCATCGGAGAGAATCGACATCAGATCCTCATCGAAAATCTCTTTCTTTTTGTCGGCCAATGCTTTGAAACGATCAAACACAGTAATCAGGCGCTCATCATCCAGTTCGATACCCAATTCGACATAACGCGCTTTCAGCGCCGCACGACCGGAATGCTTGCCCAGCACCATGCGGTTGGTAGACCAGCCGACTGATTCCGGTGTCATGATCTCATAGGTTTTCTGGTGTTTTAACATGCCGTCCTGATGAATACCGGACTCATGTGCAAAGGCATTGGCGCCGACGATGGCCTTGTTGGCCTGAATCGGCATACCGGTAATACTGCTGACCAGTTTCGAGGTCGGCACGATTTTTGTGGTATCGATGCCGGTTTCGATATTGTAACGATCCGAACGGGTCTTCATAATCATGACAATCTCTTCGAGCGAGGCATTGCCGGCCCGCTCGCCGAGTCCGTTCATGGTGCACTCCACCTGACGCGCGCCATTTTCCACCGCAGCCAGCGAGTTGGCCACAGCCAGGCCCAGATCATTATGGCAATGCACTGAAAAAATCGCCTGATCGGCGTTGGGCACCCGCTCAATCAGGGTGCGAATACGATACCCAAACTCATCCGGTGTCATATAACCCACCGTATCGGGGATATTAATCACCCGCGCTCCGGCAGCAATCACCTGCTCCACAATGCGGCACAGGAAATCAATGTCGGAACGACCGGCATCTTCGGCGGAAAATTCCACCTCCGGCACCAGCGAGCGTGCCTGTGCAACCGCCGCCACGGCCCGCTCCACCACCTGATCCGGTGTCATACGCAATTTAGCTTGCATATGAATCGGGCTGGTGGCGATAAAGGTGTGAATACGGCCCCGCTCTCCTGCCGGTTTTACCGCCGCCCCGGCCCGCTCGATATCGCCCGGCGCAGCACGCGCCAGACCCGCTATCTTCGGCCCCTTCACTTCAGAGGCAATGCGGTGCACCGCCTCGAAATCGCCCGGCGATGCAATCGGAAAACCGGCTTCAATGATGTCCACGCCGAGCGCCGCCAAGGCATGCGCCACGCGCATTTTCTCTTCGATATTCATCGAACAACCGGGCGACTGTTCACCATCGCGCAGGGTGGTATCAAATATGTGCAAACGATCAGACATCATGTTCTCCTGTTCTTAATATGAAACCAAAACGCGCCTGCATGACTTGTTCCACCCCGTGGTACTGTTTCATACCACGGGGTGGAAAAAGTCCATGCGCGTTAGTGGTGCGGTTACAGCGTTTTTAAAAAAAGCTGCAGAAACAAAAAAGGCCGCGAAAACGCGGCCTGTACATCGGTAGCTGAAACGTATCAGCAGACGCACAAACCCATTCGAAGCAGTAGCAGCTTCGTTGCAGTATTCAGATTCTCGAACCGGGTATTCATAAGGCGCATTATGACCACCGGCATATGCAATGGTCAACTATCATGCTGCATCATCATCGTGAGAGGCTGCAGCAGTCTGCTTTTTGCGTAGCCGTCTTTTGGCCCGGTACTGCGATAACTTCCATTTCTGCCACAGGCTCAAAAACGGGCCATGCATGCAGTAAGCAAACATCACAGTGAATGGCATGCGATAGGGGTCAATGGCCAGAAAGCCAATGGCGACAACCATGATCACCAGCATGCCGGTTGAGCGCCGTTTCTTCAGGTCGATATCCTTGCCGGAAATAAACCGCACATTGCTGACCATCAACCAGGACAGAAACACCGATAATCCTAACCATAACCACGGCCTGGGCTGAGCTTGCAAATCAACATGGTACAACACCGCTGTAGCGATAAACAATGCTGCGCCCGGCGTTGGCAATCCCTGAAAATAGCGATGGTCCTGCTCATCATGGCGCACATTGAAACGGGCCAGCCTGAGTGCGGCGCAGGCCACCACAAAGAAGCCGCCCAGCCATGCCAGCCGGTGCATCTCAGGGCTGAGATTGACCAGCGCCCATAAATAAACCAGTACGGCAGGCGCAATGCCAAATGAAAGCATATCGCATAATGAATCGTATTCAGCGCCAAAATCCGTTTCAGCATGCAATAAGCGAGCTACCCGCCCGTCCAGCATATCAAATACGGCAGCGGCCAGAATCGCCCACGCAGCCACTTCAAAATTACCCTGAATGGATGCAATCAGCGAATAGAAGCCGGCGAACAGCCCCATCGTGGTAAACAGGCTCGGCAGCACATAAACGCCGCGTTTGCCTACCTTGTCTTTAATCTTCGGCATGGTTTTGATCCCCGTTCTCAGTCTTGTCCTCAGCCTCGTTTTCACGTTTGCGGGCAATCACGGTCAAACCGGCCACGACCATTTCGCCCACATTCACATTTAAATCATAATCAACCGGAATAATAAATCGCCACCCTTCCGAAGCGACTGGAGTCTTGCCGCGAGTACGGCCAGCAATAGCGTTTGGCTCAGTCATGTGCGCAAGCTAGCGGCAACACCAGCGATACCCAAGCAATGCTGCAAACACCAATGGCGTCATTCGGATTGGAATGGCGCTTTCAGTTCAATCACACGAGCCCCATATTCAATCAGAAATACCAGTCGATACGCACGGCATAAAGCGATTCAAAACCGGCGAACTCACTGGCCCCGATGCCCTGTGGCAGTTGTGTAATAGCAGTCACATCCACATCTTCCAGCAGCGACCATTTTAGCGATGGTGCGACAAACCAGCTACGCTGCTGCATATCGGCAATCATCAGCAGGTCCAGTCGCCACAACGGCGCCAAATCATAACCCAGCATGCCACCCAGGAGTTGGGGGGAGCGACTGCTCAAACGATCCTGTACGGGCGGCAGAGCACCGGCAGCACCGTTGTAAAAATATTCAATGGCCATATACAGACCATTGGAAAACCAGGCCGGATACCAGGTGTAATCTAGGCCGGTGACCAGCTGCCCATAGCCTCCCCGCTGCGGATTTCCGGCCTGCATCCATTCCAGCCGCACGCCGGCATCGCCCAGATTGCCGGTAATATCCAGGCCGAACATATGTTCATCGCCAATACGCCCGCCCATCAGCGCCACATCGAATTCGCCGAAGGTATCCTGCCAGCGGAGCGCCAGCTTGCGCGCAGTGCGATAGGCCTGGCGCGGCGGCGCGGCAATGACAACCAGGCTGCCATTACCGGCGTAGTGCCATGCCGCGCGGACTGCATCCACGCCCAGTTTCTGCTCCGGTTCCAGCGCCGTCGGCTGCACCGGATTAAAGCGGTCGGTCGGATTCCAGATGCGCCCGGAACCCCACGCAATACGCTGTCGTCCGAGCTTGATATTCACCGGCCCCGCATCATATTCAATCCAGCCGCGATAGAGGCTGTGGCGCCAGTTGAGATGCGTACGCCTGCTGATCGCCGCACTGGCATCGATCCAGGTCGGTTCGGGCCGGCGCAGGGATGCAGCAATCACGGGATCAGCAACCAGACCGCCCCAGAGTAACTCATGATCATAAGCCAGATGCCATCGAAGCGAGCTGTAATCGCCATCCATTTCCAGCCTTAAACGATTCAGGTCGGTGGTTCTGTCCTGCTTCAGACTATCGCGTGTTTCAAACAGCAGCTGGGTATATCGCCCCGAAAACCCCAATGCAAAAGCAGGCCTTATCAACACTATCGACAAAAAAGAAACCAGCAAAAGAGCGGGCGCGAACACCTCTGTGTGTTTCGCCTTTGAGCCGAATCCGCATTCATCTGTGTCCATCTGCGGCTCACATGGCTTTGACTGAAATAACGCGCCCATCCTGCATGGTGACCAGAGTACGCGCCGACTCAATCACCGCCGGGTCATGCGATGCAATCACGAATGTCGTACCCTGCTCCGCATTGAGTCTGCGCATCAATGCCATCAGGGATGCGCCGGTATGGGAATCGAGGTTGGCTGTCGGTTCATCGGCCAGCACCAGATCGGGATTGCTTGCCAATGCCCGCGCCACCGCTACGCGCTGCTGCTGGCCGCCGGACATCTGATCCGGTCGGCGGTTTTCAAAACCTTTCAAATCCACGTTTGCCAACCATTGATCGGCCAGCGCAAAACGCTGTTTCTTAGCCATGCCCTGCAATTGCAGCACATAGGCCACATTCTCGCGCGCGCTCAATACCCGGATCAGATTATAGGACTGAAATACAAAACCCAGATGGTTCAGGCGGAATCCGGCCCGCTGCGCCGACGACATGCGCA
>CAZXAI010000071.1:0-8015 GCA_964638265.1 uncultured Zetaproteobacteria bacterium | reverse complement strand
CGGCTCTGCTCGATCAGCGCATTCATCTTTTCCACGCCCAGCATATCGGCCATGGCATCATACAGGGGGCGCAGATACGGATCGACTTTCTGCTGCAAGTCGCCGGGTAAAAAGCCCAGCCGCTCTCCGGCTTCCACCGCCGGCCGGGTCAGGATGATACGCTCCACCCGGTTACTGTTCATCGCGGCGACCGCCATAGCCACAGCCAGATAGGTTTTGCCGGAACCGGCCGGCCCTACCGCCAGGGTCAGCGTATGGCGTCCGATCGCTTTCAGATAGGCGCGCTGATTGGCTGTTTTGCCGCTGATATGGCGACGCCCGGCAATAATGATGCCGCTACCGGATTCTACCACCGCTGCGTTCGGATCGGCATCGCGTAATACGCCTTCTACATCTATATCGGTCAATGCTGCCGCCTGAGTCGTGGATTTTTGTAATAACCGTTGCACTGCCTGCCCGGCCGCATCGGCATGTTCGCCCTCAATATTCCAGTGGCCCGGCTTACCCAGAAAACGCACCTGATAAAAGGCCTCGATACGTTTTAATATCCAGTTGCCCGCCCCGCACAATTTGAGCAAGGCGGATGGTTCCAGCGCCTCCAGGCGCAATGAAATACTCATAAGGGTGGTATCATGCCTCTATTCACCGGCAAGAATCAACTCGCCGCGCAGCGATTGGCCATAGGCCTCGGTGATGCGCACCGGCATCACCTGCCCGACCTGGCGTGGATTGCCTCTGAAATGCACAATTTTGAAGTCGGGCGTACGGCCCTGCATATCGCCGGCGTTACGACTTTCTTTTTCCACCAGCACATCCAGCCGGCGACCAATCTGGCGCAGCATGGCATCGCCGGTCTGCTCTCTGGTCAACGACAACAGCCGTTGCAAACGCTCATCCTTGACCGCTTCCGGCACATTATCCTCGGCTCTGGCTGCCGGCGTGCCGGGGCGGGGGCTGTATTTGAAACAATAGGCCGAGTCATAACCCACCCGGCGCACCAGATCCATGGTGGCTTCAAAATCGGCATCGCTTTCACCCGGATAGCCCACAATAAAATCGGATGACAGGGCAATATCCGGACAGTGCTGACGCAGCAGATCAATGCGGCGATAATAGGTGTCGCGATCATGGCCGCGATGCATGGCTTTCAGCAACGCATCCGAACCGCTTTGCACCGGCAGGTGTAAATACGGCATCAGTTGCGGGATTTCACCAAAGGCGATACATAGTTCATCGGTCATTTCCATCGGGTGGCTGGTGGTAAAACGCAGGCGCTTGAGCCCGTCCAGTTCAGCCACGGCATACAGCAGCATGGTAAAATCCCACTCCTCGCCATCGGGGCCTGTCCCCCGATACCCGTTCACATTCTGCCCGAGCAGGGAAAGTTCCACGACGCCGCCGGCCAGCAAGGCTCTGCACTCGGCCAGAATATCATCCACCGGTCGGGAGAGCTCCGGGCCGCGCGTATAGGGCACCACGCAGAAGGTGCAGAACTTGTCGCAACCCTCCATAATGGTAACAAAACCGGCGATGCCGTGGCTTTCCGCCTGCGGTAAATGGTCAAACTTCTCGATGTCCGGCATATCAATTTCGGTCAGTTTCACACGCGCCCGGCGAATCTGTTTGACCATCTCGGGCAGACGGTGGTAAGTCTGCGGTCCGAACACGATATCGACATAGGGCGCACGCTTTTGAATACGCTCGCCTTCCTGCTGGCCGACGCAGCCGCCGACGCCGATAATGATATCCGGGCGTTTATCTTTGAGCTTTTTATAGCGCCCCAGTTCGGAATAGACTTTTTCCTCGGCCTTTTCGCGTACCGAGCAGGTATTCATCAGAATCACATCGGCATCGGCTGGTGACGCGACCAGTTTCAGACCATAAGCCTGTTTCATCATATCGGCCATGCGCGATGAATCATATTCATTCATCTGGCAGCCATAGGTCTTGATAAACAGGGTGTCGAGGCTTTTCAGGTTCGTGTGTTGTTGTTTCATGGGTCGGCGCACGCTAAATGGGTATTTCTGTGCAGGCAAACGCTTAGGTGATATCCATGGCCGGATATCAGGCGTGTGAAATGATCGCGCCCTGATTTATTTGTGCCGGCAGCATTGAATAATCCGGCTTAGGGGCTGAAAATGCTGTTCACTTCATCAAACCCGTCTTCCAGTTCCACCTCGACTGCAGCCAGATGCGTTTCATTCAGCCCCAACCGCTGCATGGGCGGATAGTGCAGCGCATCAATGCCAGCGGGCACATCATCGAAAGGCAGCGCATGACCGCTGCCGGCCAGCAGGAACTGTACGGAATCAATGATATCCAGCAGGTTTTCACGCGGTCTGTCATCCGATTCAATGCCGTGATGCGAGGACAGGGAAATAAACGCATCGGGCATTTCCCAGTAGGTGAGCAGTCTGCCGCCCATTTCCCGATGTAACTGACGTAAAATAGCATGGCTTTGCTCATGCCCGCAGGCGGCAACTTCATCCGGCACGGCGCAGATGATCGCAGCTACGCCAACATCAAACAGTATGCCGCCCATAAATGCCTCTTGCGGATCCACCCCGCCGGTCAGTCTGGCCAGATGCTCGGCTGCCACCGCCACCAGCAGGGCATGCCGCGCACTTTCGCGCAACAGCGCCTGCAACGCCCTGTTTTTCACGGCCAGGTGCAATTGTGAAGAAATGGCGGTCATCAACTGCAGTGTTCTGCGTCCACCGAGGCGTTGAATCGCCATGGGCAGATTGCGGATTTCATGGCTGCCGCCCTTGAACCGGGCGCTGTTGGCAAGGCGCAATACGGTGGTAGAAAAGGTGCTGTCCCGGGCAATCACACGGGCAATATCCGCCGCCCCCTGCTGTTCATCCTGAACGATATTTCGCACCTGGATCACCGCTTCCGGCAACACAGGCAAGCGCGCATCGCCATCGCGGAATCGCCGGCGAATTTCTTCGGCCAGCGCAAACACATCGCTGTTCATGTTTCGTGCCCCATTAAGGTGTAAATTGCTGCCACGCTGCGGTTGGCGGGTGAGCGCGGCGCAATGCGATAGACTTCCTCAACGGTGGTAAATCCCTGCAATACCTTGTACATGCCATCCTCCATCAGCGACAGTAATTCGGTACTGTCGCAGCTGATCTGACGCACTTCCTGCGAGGTTTTACGCTCCAGAATCGCTTCCCGAACAGCCTCGTTGAGCACCAGCAACTCATGCAATGCCGTCCGCCCATGGTAGCCGGTGCCATAACAGGTGCCGCAACCGATGCCGCGATAAAAGGTGTGATGGCGCAGGGTGGCATCATCAATGCCCACCAGATTGGCGATGCGTTTATTCGGCATATAGGCCTGGCGGCAATCCGGACAAATGGTGCGAATCAGGCGCTGAGCCAGAATACTGACCACGGTGGATGAAATCAGGAAGGTTTCGATACCCATATCAATCAGGCGCAACAGGCCGCCAATGGAATCTTCAGTATGAAATGTTGTCAGCACCTTGTGCCCGGTCAGGGCCGCCTGCACAGCCACTTGAGCGGATTTTCTGTCTCGCACTTCGCCCAGCACAATAATATCCGGATCCTGACGCAAAACGGCCTTGAGCGACTCATCCAGCGTGCGTCCGGCCGCGTTATCCACTGAGCACTGGATAATACCCGGCACAATATATTCCACCGGGTCTTCCACCGTAATAATTTTACTGGTGGGTCGATTCAGATAATCAATGGCCGCATATAACGTGGTCGTCTTGCCCGAGCCGGTGGGCCCGGTAATCAGGATGACGCCGGTTGGCACATCCAGCGCTTCATGTTTGAAGCGATCCAGCAGGCCGCGACTCATGCTGATCTGTTCGATATTTTTCAGGCCGCTGCTGCGGCGCAAAACGCGCATCACCATGTTTTCACCATACAGGGTAACATAGGTGGAAACGCGGAAGTCCACTTGCCCGTGCGATATATCACGCGTAAAGCGGCCATCCTGATGGCGGCGACTGTCGGAGATATCCATTTCAGCCAGCACCTTCAGGCGCGCCGTCACCCGCTGAGCCATCTCGGGCGGCAAATCCATTTTATGAATCAGTACGCCGTCCAGCCGCAGGCGAATACGCGTGAACTGATCCATCGGCTCAATATGAATATCACTGGCATGATCCCGAATGGCGGTTAACAGCAGGCTATCGACCACATCTGCCACCTGATCATGCTGCCCGCCGCCCTTGCTGCTGGCTGCCGCCAGCTGTCCCAGCATGGATAGCAAGGCGCTTTCAGTCGCAATGGAAATCACCGCCGTTTTCCTGAGCTGGCGTTCAATCTCGTCAATGGCCGCATTATCTAACGGATTAGCCGTTGCCACAGATACGTTACTGTCACTCGCCTCATAGGGCACGGTCAGGTTCATTTTCATAAACTTGAGCGGAAACTGTCGCAACAGGCTGTGATCGGCAGTATCCAGATCCAGATGAATCAGCGGCAAATCCAGTTGCTCGGACAGCGCCTGGGCCAGCTGCCTGTCATCAATCAGGCCCATGTCGCGCATGATTGCACCCATTTTTTTAGCGGGCGCTGTCGCCTGTATTTGCTCGGCCTGCTGTAATTGCGCCAGCGTGATATAACCCAGTTCGCAAATCAGTTCGCCAATGCGAAAGCTTCTGCCATGTTTGCGAATCAGGCGTCGGTGCTCATCCTCGCTCAGGAGGCCCAGTTCGACAAAAATCGTCGATAACAGCTTGGATGCGCCCAGCTTCTGTTGCACCCGAATGGCCTTTTTCACATCGCTATCGTGCAATACGGATTCGGATACCAGCATGGCGGCAAAACTGCCGCCGGGGCACTGTTTCAAGTGCTGCATCAGGGTCTGATGCGCGGCATCCATCGCTGAACTTGATTGGTTGGGCAATCGCTCCTCCTGCCACAGCTTACAGCAACAGTTACAGCAGGATTGATGCCATGTAGGGGCGAACCTTGTGTTCGCCCTCCTACGTCTGAGGTATTTTCTCCAGATCAACCGCAACGATTTTGGACACGCCCGGCTCGGGCATGGAGACGCCGATTAAGCGGTCGGATTTCTGCATGGTGATTTTATTATGCGAAATGGCCAGAAACTGCACCCGGTCGGATAACTCGCGCACCATATCAGCGAAGCGTCCGACATTGGCGTCGTCCAGCGGTGCATCCACCTCATCGAGCACGCAGAACGGGGCCGGCTTGATTTTGAAGATGGAAAATACCAGCGCCACCGCCGTCAATGCCTTTTCACCACCTGAAAGCAGGGTCACATCCTGCAAACGCTTGCCCGGTGGCTGGGCAATCACTTCCACCCCTGCGCTCAGAATATCATCGGAATCCAGCCGTAATTCAGCCCGCCCACCGCCAAACAGCTGCGGGAAGGTCTGTTTGAAATTGGCATTGGTCTGGTCGAACACTGCCTTGAATCGCTGGCGCGTGGTGCGATCAATGCGGGCAATGGTATCGCTCAGCGTACGTAAACTGGTTTCGAGGTCAGCCGCTTGCATGGCCAGGAACCCCTCGCGTTCGCTGGCCTGCTTGAATTCTTCAATGGCCAGCAGATTGACCGGCCCGAAGCGTTCCAGTCGTTCCTCCAGTTCGGCAGCGCGGCGCATCATGGTTTCGGCATCGTCAAGATCATCCATGGCCTCGATTTGCTGCAGCAACTCCGCTGTTTGCAACTGGCAGCGCTGCATGATTTCCGACTCCAGATCCTGTAATCGCGTGGCCTCCTGAGCCTGCTGCAGGGCAATGCTTTGGCGTCGTTCAACCGCCTGCTGCACCAGCTGGCGGCCATGCCGTTCGCCGCGCTCGGCCTCATGTTGCGCCTGCTGCAGTGCATGCCCCTGACTCCGGATTTCATTCATGGCCTGATGCGCGGCCTCCACCGCCACAGCGGCGCGAGCCAGTTGCTGATTCAGATCCTGCTGATCACGAGCTGCCGCCAAGGCCGTTTCAGCCTGCTGCAGGCGCTCATGATCGGTGTCGATTTGTGTTTGCAGGCCGGCTGCATCCTGAGTCAGGCGTACGCACTGGCGCAGCAGATGCTCACGCGCCTGGGCAAACAGCGCCACCGCCTGTTCAGCCTGCGCCTGTTGCTGACGCGCCTGATCCAGTCGTTGCTCCGCCTGCCGCAGGGCGTCATTCTGAACGTCCAGTTTTGCTTCCGCCTCAATCAGCATCTGTTGATCCACATCGGCAGCCTGTTCCGCCTGCCTCAACCAGTGGACGCGTTCACTGGCCGCATCCTCCAGATCGGCCTGGATGCGCTCCCGATGGCGCTTCAGCGCCGCCACATCTGCCTGCAAACGCGTTACGGCGGCCTGAGCGGCATGGCATTCACTTTCACTCTCGGTGGCCAGCACATGCGCCTGTTGCCATGCTTGTTGCTGTTGCTCCAGCGCCTGCTCAGCCGACTCAAACTGGCCTCTGGCCTGCGCCAATGCTGTTTCCGCCTGCTTCATCTGCGCTTCGGCCTGGCGCAATGTTCGCTGTATCGCCAGTCGTTCGGCAGTACGGCTGCCAGCCGGCGGAATCAACCAGCCATCCGGTTCGCGACGCCAGCCATCACGACTGACCACACAGCGCTCCGAATCAGTGGCATCGGCAATATCTTCGACCAGCAGCACCGGTGCAAATACATCGAACAGCGGATGATCAGCCTGCATCTCCATCGCTGCCGCCAGCGATTGCTCCTGATTGTCCCCGTGTGAGGCCGGGCCGACGAACAGGGCTACAGGGGCAGCGCCGGGCTGATTGAACAGCTGTTGCCAGTCCGGGAAATCGGCCTGGGGCGGCATGCGCACATCGGCAGAGCGCCCGCGCAGCGCTGCCGCCACAGCAGCTTCCAGCCCTTCAGGCACGTGCAGCGATTCATCCATCCAGATGCCGCCTTTGGCGCGCAAGCCATCACGCAGCGCATCCGGCACATCCTGATTCGTACTGCGCCCGTGCAATTCCTGCACCGCGCCATGCCACTCGCGCATTGCCGCTTCGCGACTGTTTAATGCCCGGGCGCTGAGTTCGCGCCGGTTGCGACACTGCTCCAGCATGGTCTGAGCCGTATCCCGTGCAGCCTCATTGGACTGGCGCGACTGCTGTGCGCTGGCCAGGTGCCGTACCGCTGCTTGCAATGCCTCCAGCTGCTGGCTCAATTGCTGCTCCAGTTCGGCCAGGCGCTGGCGTAATGATTGTTGGCGCGCAGCCAGCCGGCTCAGAGCCTGATCGGCCTGTTGACGCTGCAACAGCTCCTGTTCATGGCTGTGGCGTAACCGTTCGAATTCAGCCAGTAATAAATCCCGCTGCTCGCCCTGCTGGCGGTAGCCGGCCAGACTCGTTTCGACAAGCTTGGCCGTTTCGCGCTGATGCGCCTGCAACGCCGAATCATCCTGCCGGGCCAGCTGTGCTTCGACCTGTTGCACATCTTCGCGCAATTGCGCACGGCGCGCCTGCATGTCGCTAATGCGGGCGGCCAATGCTTCTTTGCGTTCACTGAACAGACGCCGCTCGCCGGCCATACGCTCGGCCTGTTGCTGTAAATCAGCGCGCTGGCGTTCGGCCTGACGCAGTGCATCCTGCACCGTCTGCGCCTCATGCTCATGGGCAACGACCTGATCACGCGCCTGACTGACGGCTTTTTCGTAGCCGCTGAGCTGGCTTACCGCAGCCGCCTCGCTGCTCCGGGCATCCGCCAATTGCTGTTCCACCGCCTGATAGCGCTGTTGCAGCGCCTGATAGCGCAGCCCGAAACTGATGGCGCGGGTGCGGGTAAATTCATCCTGCATCTTTTTGAAACGCGCCGCTCGCGAGGCCTGCTGCTTGAGGCTGCGGCACTGGCTGCGCACCTCATCGAGTAAATCGAGCACGCGATCCAGATTCTGGCGGGTGTCTTTCATGCGCCGTTCGGTTTCGCGACGGCGGGAGCGATATTTCATCACACCGGCAGCTTCCTCAAAAATGATCCGCCGCTCTTCCGGCCTGGCGGTCACCATGCGTGCAATCGAACCCTGCTCAACA
>CAZXAI010000070.1:0-8068 GCA_964638265.1 uncultured Zetaproteobacteria bacterium | reverse complement strand
CTCCCTTGATCACATAGAGGACAATAATCAGAGCCGGAATAATATAAATCAGCTGGCCGTTCTTGCCGGAGAGTGCTTCATCGAGCACCGGCTTCAACATCCAGGCCATCGCCGCCGTACATGCGCCCAGCACAATCATGCAGGAAACAGCAATGCTTAAACGACCTTTATAGGGCATCAGGAAACCCAGCAGACGACGGTATAGATCCTTTGATGAGTAAGGTGAAGACATCCTTTATAACCCCGGCATTTCAGACATTGCAAGCACACCGACCGAATCCGGCGCAGCTTCGGGCAATGCTTGCATATGATTATTTTCGGCTTGTTTCAAACGCCCCATTTTGCGAAAAAAGTCCACGCTGGCCTTAAACAGGGCTGTCGCCAACTGGCTCTGATGCTGTTTGCTTTTCAGTTTTTTCTCCCGCCTGGGGTTGGAGATATAATCCAGCTCCACCAGCACGCTGGGAATCTCCATTGCCCCGAGCACAAAGAAACGTGCCCGTTTCGGTTTGGGATATTTGATCGGCCCCACCCTTTTCAAGCGCACCAGCATCTCCTCAGCCAGCAGTTGCGAGCTGTTCAGGCTATCGCGCCGGAACATATCGCCGAGAATACGACTCACCAGCGGATCGTCCGCCTGTTCAGATGCTACGCCGCCAATCTGATCGGCGGCATTTTCCTTGGCCGCCAACGCTCTGGCCGCCCTGCTCTGGGTAGCGCCGCGTTCTGACAGGGTATAGGCGCTGGCGCCTTTCACTGTCCGCGTTCGCACCGAATCGGCATGAATGCTGATCATCATGTCCGCATGCGCTTTGCGAGCCAGATACACGCGTCGCCGCAACGGTACAAAATAATCGCCCTTGCGAATCATCACGGCCCGCATACCCGGCTGTGCATTGATTTTACGGGCCAGCTTTTTGGCCACCGCCAGGGTAATATTCTTTTCCAGCACATGATGCGGCCCGATCGCACCGGGGTCTTCGCCGCCATGCCCGGCATCGACGGCAATGATAATGCCCTGCTTGCTACGCTGGGCGCGCAGAGCCGAAGCGCCATGCGTTTTTTCCGGTCGCATCAGATCCACCACCAGCCGATACGGCTTGCCATGCGATGGTTTCAGCAGGAATGAACGCGGCTGCACTTTTTCCTTCACATCGACGACCATGCGCAAACCGTTATGTTTGGATTTGCCATAGCGAATACTCAGAATCACCGGATCCGGCAGTGCCAGTTTTTTGATATTGGCCTGCAGGCGGGTGTGCTGCATATCAATGACAACGCGTTCCGGCTTATGCAGTCGAAACAAGGTATATGTCATATTGCGGTTCAAATCGAACACCAGTCGCGTGTGATCCGGCGCTGTCCATAAACGCACATCGCGAACCACCGTCTGCCCGGCTGCTGATGCCACCGAAGAACACAGCAGCCAGGCAGATAAGCACAGTAATATTGAGAGTCGTACATTCATGAGCAGTCAATACTCACAGTGGCAGCCATCTTTGCAAGCCCCTGCCCGGAAAAAACGGCTTTACGTCACCCTGCCGTAGCTGTCATCAAAGCGTTCAATATCATCTTCGCCCAGATATTCGCCCACCTGCACCTCAATCAGCTGCAGCACCACCTTGCCCCGATTTTCCAGACGGTGCCTTTCGCCGATAGGGATGTAAGCGCTGCCATTTTTGGCGACCACCTTGTGCAAATCACCACAAACCACGGTAGCTGTGCCGGCGACAACCACCCAGTGCTCCGAGCGGTGCTGATGCGCCTGCAGGCTCAGACGACCGCCGGGATGTACTTCAATACGCTTGAGTTTGTAACCCTGGCCCTTGTCTTCCAATATCGTATAACTGCCCCATGGCCGGCGCACCGTCACATGTTCCAGATGGTAACTGCCATGGTCACCCTGCTTGAGTTTATCGACAATCTCGCGTACGCGCTGACTTTCGCCACGTTTGCATAACAGAATGGCATCCGGCGTTTCCACTGCGATAATATCTTCCAGTCCCACCGCCGCAATCAGGTTTTTTTCACTACGCAATAACGAGCCTTTGCAGTCAATCGCCAGCACATTACCACTGATATCATTATCATGCTCATCATGCTGGGCCATGTCATGCACCGCATCCCAGCTGCCGACATCCGACCAGCCAATATCGGCTGACACCAGCGAAACAATCTCTGATTTCTCCATGACACCATAATCAATCGAAATATCGGGCATCAAATCAAAGGCGCTGCGAATCACTTCCTGCCATGGCTCGCCGCCATCCCAGCGTTTTCGCATCTTCTTGAGCACAGCCCATACATCGGGCAGGTATTGCTTGATCTCGGCCAGGATTACCGAACATTTCCACACAAACATGCCCGAATTCCAATAGTAGTTGCCATCATCGAGCATACGCTGTGCATGTTCCAGATCCGGTTTTTCCACAAAACGCATCACCGTATGCAGATCCCCTTCACCGGCCTGCGCCTGAATATAACCGAATCCGGTTTCCGGTTGCGTCGGCACAATACCGAAGGTAACAATACGCCCGGCCTCAGCGGCTTGCACCGCCAACTGCAGACAGGCTTGAAAGGCATCGGGTTTGGATACGATATGATCGGCCGGCAATACCACCATAACCGGATCATCATCGCCCAAATCCTGTAATAATGCTGCTGCAATGGCAATCGCAGGCGCCGTATTGCGGCCACACGGCTCCAGAATCTTGTTTAAGCCATCCAGTTCGGAAAACGCTTCACCGGTTGCATGCGCTTCGCCGGTCACGACCCACACATCATCCTGGACTATCAAGGGGCTCAAGCGTGAAATCGTGGCACTGAGCATGCTGCCGTCGCCGTCCAGATTCAGAAACTGCTTGGGTAATTGTTGCCGGGACAAGGGCCACAAACGACTGCCGGAACCACCTGCCAGCACAACCGCTTTCAATGTATTTGCCATGTCAAAATCTCCTGAATTGATGATACGCTCATACTACAAGTTCGCCCTGAAATAGACAGGCGCTTACCGGAGCAGCCCCGGCCTAATCGCCAAAGGTCTCAGTTTGCCGCCGGAACATACGGCTGACTTTCATTGTCGCCAGCAACCACAGCAGACACAGTGCGATATTCGTACCCACCAGCACCATGGTGGACATGGACAGCACCGATATGACCAGAAAAATGAGGCCGCCCTGAATCAAGTCACCGAAACGCGTGAAAAATGTATTGATCGCCAGCATGCCTTCATAGCGGGTAAAACGATCCAGCGGCAAAAACAACACCTGCTTGGTGGTATTGGCGACGGAATAATCAATGCTGTTGTCAGCCATTTTGACAATGGTAAACCAGGCCAGCACCGGGAAGGCCAGCACCGATAAATACATGAACAGATTAATGGCCGCCAGACTGATCAGCGCGCCGCCCACGCCAATCACACGAAACAACGGGCGCACCATAAAGGCCTGCAAAATCAGGGTGGCAATATTCACATACAGGTAGAAGGTCGAATAGAACTCGCCGATTTCTATACCGCTTTTTTCAGCCGTTACAAAATCGGCCAGCACAAACTCGCCGGTGGAATTAATCAGGTTCAGCAACACCACCGATACGGCAATCCAGCGCAGGTACGGCACATCCAGCACCCGTTTCAGACCACCGAACAGGTGTTTGATGGATTCATCCTTCGCATGATCGTGATGATCCTGGCGGAACCCGGCCTTTGCACCGGGAATAATCACCGCGACAATCAGCATGCAGATGGCTACCGCCATCAGGCCGTAGGCGCCCAGTTGATGATACAATGTCTTGGCAATCATAGCTCCGATCATGGCCCCGAGCGAGCCGCCAATGGCAATATAGGAGGTCAGCTTTTTACCCTTGTCCACACCGTGATAGTCACTGACCATCGTCCAGAACTGGGACACCTGCACCACCGAAAAAATACCCAACCAGATAAAAAAGGCTACGCCGACATTAACGCCTGCAGAACCCAGAAAGTAAAACACCCCGATATTTGCTGCCAGAAACAAGGTGACGATATGGAATAGTTTATCGCCATGCAGGTGCTTGATAATATGACTGTATAACGGCACCAGAAACAGCAGCAGCGCGGCCTGCCCGGCCAGGGCATAGCTCCTGATCTGGGCACTGCCGCCATCGAGAATCAATTCCTCACGCACCGGCTTCATCAAATAATAGGCCAGCAGAATCAGGAACAGGCGGATGGCAAAACGAACCGTCGCCTGGCTGTCTACATGTTTTATTTCGACCCAGAATGCACGAATATCATTCATGCAGGCCGCGCCCTTGTTTCATGTTAACGCGCATGGAACTTTTCCACCCCATGCGATGAAACAATAGCATGGCGCGCAAAAGTTCCATGCAGGCCGCGTTGTTTGTTTCATGTTAAAATGGACTACAGGCAACAAAACGCAGGGTATGACCGGACTCCAGGTGCACGCCTGTGGCCGTTAAGGTATTGGAGTATTCATTGACCTGCGTCTTTAAGGGTTTCCAGTGATGACCATCCAGTTCCCACAATTCCAGCAACTCCTCATGCAGCGTTTCAGGCACTTCGGTACGTACCGAATTCTCCTGAATATACTCGACCATCAGTGAACCATCAGCCGTAAAGTCGGGCGTTTGCGTAGATAGCAGCCATGAACGCTGTATGCAGCGCCTCGGCGATTGGCCGACCGGCAAGTATTTTGGTATCGTGCCACCTGCCACATTGACCTTGAACTCCGCCTTCTTTTTCAACGCCGCATCAAAATCCAGGCGTGCGACAAAATAGCCCCAGCCCTGATCGGTCATATGCAACGACTGCTCACCGGCATCAATAAACCCATGCCCGTACAGCTCTTTTGGCAGCGGCTCCAGTACAGGCGGCTTGGTCGGGTCGAATGCCGGTGACGGCTGCCATATAAAGGGGCCCTGCAGTTTTGCTGCGAGGTAATAATCGTGGGCCGTAACATAATGCATCAATGACTCATAGGTCTTGGTAAATTCCTCCTCACCATAAGTCAGGAAGGTATCCTTATATACTTCCTTGCCGACCACTGCCGCCAGATTACCAATGCGCGCCTGCATCACTGTGGGTGAGAACCAGCCGAATGTTTCTTCCGGCCCGTTGGGCTCCAGCCCCAGCAAATGCTTCAACTTGGTTTCCAGCCTCGCCCGCAACCTGGGGTTACGCACCGTTTTATCCTTTAGCGGATTGCTGGCACCCACATCCGGCGGGAAGAAATACTGGAAGTTATCATTGAATATCCTGAACGGTTGTTCATTCAACCGGTTGGCAAACGGATCATAGACGCGACCAAACGTCAGATTGTAGTCCCATGGAATCACCGTCCATTTGTTGCGCGCCGGGCTGTAATGCAGCCAGTAGTTCTTGTTATAGGTATCGCCATTGGTTACCAGCGCATTGGCCGCAATCCAGTTGAGTACAGATTCATCATCAAAATATTGCGCCAGCACTGTATCCATATCATCGTTATGAGCCGATGAAACCGCTTTCGCCATCGCACTCAGCTTGCTGTAATCACCGTCCCGAGGCATGATTTTATCGAAACATGCATCCAGATTCTCACTGCTGTTCAGGTCACCGCAATGGCTGGCATCATTGGGCTGATAGAAACCACCACGAGGATCCAGGTGGTTGGCTGCCAGAAACTGCCGCCCCATCCATTCAATGGACAGGTACAGGCCGGTCTTTTCACCGTGATTAAAGCTCACCCGCGTAAAGTGCACTTCCGGCACTGTTGCCCCCATGGCGGCCAGCAGCTTCCAGGCCATCCATTCACGCATCAATGCCTTGTCGGAGGCCATGGATCTGAGCGCAATCCTGCGCCTGCCGTACCAGCGCATGCTTTCCTTATCCAGCTTAATCAACAATGATTTCTTCTTGAAAATTCGCGTGGAACTGCCCAGCACCTGGATACGCCCCTGCAAATGACGCCGGCCCGTTCTCAGCCGGATTTCAAAGGACGATTTATCGTACGTATCCTTGCGGAACAGTGCGTTCAGATCATCTTTGCCGATACGGACATGAATATCCTCAATCGGAATCCGGTATAAAGCCTGTTCCAGTGCGGCATACGAGAAATTAAATGTTTTGCCCTTCGATATTCTGTCCTGATATTCCACCACGCGATCCGCGCCGGGCAATTTACCATCATGCGGCACTTTGGTGCTGGTCATGCCCGTTCTCTTCAGCAAGTCCGCCCGGATCCAGCCCGCCTGCTTTTCCGCATTCTGTGGTTTGACCCGCATCCAGCCCTGACGCTGTTCCAGTAATGCAACCGCTTCACCTCTGGATACCCAGTCAGTCAATTCCGCAAAGCGGGCAGCATTCGCACGCAACGGTTCGGTGCGCAATGCCTCATAGATTTCTCCCGTCTGAATCGTGTCCGCCGGTTTTGCGGCTACGGCAACAGCAGCGCGATCAACACCGGATTTCACCAATAACGAATTGAATACCCAGCCCACTCTGCCACTGACCGTCATACGCACCTTGCGCCAGTCGCCCTGCTGAGCAATCACTTGAGCCGATTCGTGTTTACCACCCCAGGCGATGATATCGTACTGTTTACCAGGGCCTGCATGTAAATTACTCGTTTGCCTGAATGTAAATAAACCGTCAGACGCTTTTGCCTTGGCTGTACGCGTAGAGACTCGCACCACCGGCTCTGTCCTCGTCTGATCGGATGCCAGCGTGACAGCCGGCAATACCAGCCCGGCCTTAACCATATCCAGAGAACGATTGTACACCCAGCCGATGCGCTTGCTGACCTGCATCTGCACCCGCACCCAGTCACCTGTTCTGGCCAGCTCCGTGGCATAAGAACCCAGCCCGGCCCAGCTAACCACATCGTATTTGGCGCCGGGGCCCGCACGCAGATTCGTTTTTCTGTTAAAACTGAACAGGCTGCGCTCTGATGTTCTGCTAATATGTTCAGAACTGCGAACGGGCTCCGTCACCTGTACCGGCTTCACGGCCACTACTTCCGGCTGCCCGGCGCTGACAGACGCCTGCTCTGACACTGGCGCTTCGCTTACCGGAGCGGACATGACGGTTGCAGGCGGAAGATGTTCCACCCCCTGAACCGGCAAGGCGGCCGCTTGTTTTACTGCGCCGGGTTTTACTGCGCCGGATTCTACTGTGCCGGGTTGATCTGTTTGCACATCCGGCACGGCCTGCGCCTGTGCATCCGTTTGCACGGGCATTACGACCGGCCCCGTTGCCACATTCACGGGCTTAAGCAGCGCTGCGTTTACCCAGCCTGTACGCCCACCGGACTGCAGGCGCACTTTCCACCAGTCACCCTGTTGTTCAATGGCCTCAACACGGGCTCCGTGACCTACCCAGCCCAACACATCAAAGGAAGGGCCGGGCCCGGTTCGAATCGTGGTGGTTTCAACGACCTGATGTACGCCACTGGCCTGAGTCTGGGCCACTGTTTCTGGCAGACTCGGTTTCGGCGCTGCAATAGCGGGTGCAACCGGCTCCGGGGCTGTTGTTGCCCCAGTCAGCGTGTGCAGTGGTGCGGATTCCGTAACAGCGGGTGCAACCGGCTCCGGGACTGTTGTTGCCTCAGTCAACGTGTGCAGTGGTGCGGATTCCGTAACAGCGGGTGCGACCGGCTCAGGCACCGGTTTCTCCTTGGCAACCACCGCCTGACGCACTGCAGCAGCACTGGATGCAGTCCCGGCAACAGCAGCCTCACCCTGTTTTGGCGCTGGAACTGAAACTGGAGGCGTCGGTTGCGAAGATACGGCGCCATCCACAAACATATCCGGCGCAACGGCAGCACTGTGTTGCGGCCTGCCTGCCGCCTCCGCGACGGCGACATCACCGTTCAAGGCATCGGAAACGCTCACATCCGGCGCGATGGCGGTCTGCCCGGCGGCAAGAGCTGGTGACGTATTCAACGGGGACATATTGAGCGCCGGTGTTTCAGCAATCGCATTGCCGACCGGCAGTTGAGCCGTCACAGGCTCGCCTCGTTCAAGCGAATTGGCATACAACCATCCCTCATCACCACTGGCTGCTATGCGAACCTTGACCCACTGTCCTTTTGTT
>CAZXAI010000069.1:0-8436 GCA_964638265.1 uncultured Zetaproteobacteria bacterium | reverse complement strand
TACGTACGGTTCTGTGAGAGGGATGAGGCAGCGATGCCTCACCCTACTCGATTTTACCCCCCGCTCCCGCAGCAGATAAAAACCCTAATTTGCAAATTAATTACCCTAGTGTTATAATCAGGTATTATGCGCGCCAGATCATTAAAACCGGGGTTTTTATTCGCCCCAAAGGAGCAAATATGAATATTCTGCAAGATCATAAACTCACTATCATGGCCGGTTTCGTACTGACCGCCGTCCTGATCGCTATCGCCAGCGCAACAGGCGGCGGCCTGGCTGGCGACCAATTGCTGGGCGCCGTAGCACGCTGGGGTCATTTCCTGGCCGGCATCACCTGGATCGGACTGCTGTACTACTTTAACTTTGTTCAGGTGCCATCGCTGGGCGGCGTATCCGCCGACACCAAAGCCGACCTGTTCAAGGAAGGCAGCATCGTACGCCGGGCCCTGTTCTGGTTCCGCTTTGCCGCCATGTTCACCGTCTTGTTCGGCCTGCTGCTGCTGATGGGTCTGTGGAAACAGGGCGGTGCAGCCGCCATCAGCACGGACATCATGATCGGCGCCACCTTCGGCATCATCATGTGGATCAATGTCGCCTTCATCATCTGGCCGAACCAGAAGAAAGTGATTGGCATCGTGGAAGCCAGCGCCGATGAAAAAGCCGCCGCCGGTAAAAAAGCACTGATGGCCAGCCGCATCAACACGCTGTTGTCCATTCCGATGCTGTTCTTTATGGCCTCCAGCGCTCACTTCCAGATCTTTAACTGATACGCGGATCACACCATGATGACAGAGCTCCTGCTGCGGCAGGGGCTCTTTTTTTTTACCCCATCAAATGCCCGGACTATTTATAAATCGCCCGGGTTAGCACGCTTCTTGCTAGATATTCATCAAATCCTCTTTGCAGGTAAATATACCGCAAGGATTCGGGAGGTTTGACGTGGATATAGCAACTATTATCGGCATCGTCGTAGCATTCGGCCTGGTAGTCAGCGCCATCGGCGGCGGCATATCCAGTTTCATTGATCCGCCATCCATGCTGATTGTACTTGGCGGCACGATCGGCGTGCTGCTGGTAGGCTACCCGTTGAACAAGTGTCTTGGCGTCATCGGCGTGGTCATGAAAACATTCATGTATAAGGTGGACAAAGGTGCTGACGTGATCGCCAAGCTGGTCGAACTGGCTCAGACCGTACGCAAAGACGGCATTCTGGCGCTGGAATCCGAAGTCGGAAATATTGAAAATCAATTTATGGCCAAAGGTCTGCAAATGGCGATTGATGGACAGGAGCCTGCCGCCATTGAAGATATTCTATACATGGAGATGGATAAAGTAGCAGAGCGTCACACACTGGGCGCGGATATGTTGACCGCCATCGGCACGTACGCGCCATCTATGGGGATGATTGGTACGCTGGTTGGCCTGGTGCTGATGCTGCAAAACATGTCCGACCCCTCATCCATCGGCCCCTCGATGTCCATTGCATTGCTGACCACGTTCTATGGCGCTCTGCTAGCCAATATTATTGCCCTGCCCATGTCCGGCAAGTTGAAAGCGCGCAGCAAGGAAGAATTGCTGATTCATGAAATTATTCTGGTCGGCATCCAGTCGCTGGTGGCGGGTGAGAATCCGCGCGTCATGGAGCAGAAGCTGATGGGCTATCTGCCGCCGAAAGAACGCACATCCGCCTTCGATTAACATGAAACAAACAACGCGCCTGCATGATTTTTTCCACCCCGTGGTACTGTTTCATACCACAGGGCGGAAACAGCCCATGCGCGTTAAGCAGGACACAGCGAGCTAAACATGGCCAAACGCGACAAAAAACCGCCACTGCTGCCATTCCCTGCCGATCCGGGAGCAGCACTGTTTCTGGAACTGATGATGCAGATGCTGGCTTTCTTTATTCTGCTCACCTCCTACGCCGTGATTGTGGATGAAAAACGACTGGCGGCCATTGGTTCACTGGCCGGCACATTCAATACGCTGCCGCGTGGCGCCAATTTAAGCAAAGGCGACGGGCCCGGCATGCCGGCGCGCAATATCATAGACGGGGCAAGAGCCCCCAAACGAACCGCCAAAGAATTGACGGAGGTATCCAAGGCGCTTGGCATGCAGGGGGCATTGACCGTCTTGCCGCTGGATAAACGGACTGTTCGCATACGCTTTCCTGAACATATCGCGTTTCAGCCCGGTCAAGTCACACTCTCGCCGTCAGCGCTGAAACTGATGGATAAACTGGCCATCATCTTTCGCCGACCGGAAGTCATCGAAATCCGCATCGAAGGGCATTCCGATGCCAAACCGATGCGCAATTCGATCTATCCATCCAATTGGGAGCTGTCTGCGGCCAGAGCCATGAGCGTATTCCGCGCTCTGGCCGAGCGCGGCGTGGCCAGATCACGTATGATTGCAGCCGGCATGGGCGGCTACCACCCGGTAAAAGGGCATCCGGATCTGGATCGCCGGGTGGATATCTCGCTCAAATTCCGCCCTGTTACCTCCAAAGAAGTTGACGATGGCCCGGTGATCAATCAATACCATAAAAAAATGCTGAAACCAGTCATACTCTGATGGCCAGAAAGAAAAAATATCCTGTAGAATATATGCCCAATACCGAGGCATGGATGACTACCTTTGCCGATCTGGTCAGCCTGATGCTGACCTTTTTCATCCTGTTGATCTCCATGTCCACGATGGATAAAACCGGTCTGGCGGACATTGAAACCTCATTCCGTGAAGCTGTATCCGTGTTCTATGCCGGCGATGGCACCGAACTCCAGATGGTACCGCCATTTCAAATGCAAAAGATGATTTCACTCAAGGAAATGATGCTGGCCATGCGGCAAAACAGCCAGGTGATGCTAAAAAACAGCACCCTGGAACATAAAGTCAAGGGTGTTATTATCAAAAATCGACTTTATTTACGCATGCCGGACTCCGTGCTGTTTGATAAGGGCAGCGCCGTGTTAAAGCCAAAACATATCGCAGCGCTGCGTAAACTGGGGCAGATGCTGGCTATCATGCCCGGAAAGATTCGCGTTCAGGGCCACACCAATGCCAATCCGGATATGAGTCATTCAAAATATAACGACCCATGGTCGCTGTCTCTGGCCAGAGCGGCATCAGTCTTGCATGTACTGGAAGATGAAGGCGTCAATCCGGCCAGACTGTCACTGGCCGGTTATGGCCCTTCCCGCCCGGTTTCCACCGAGGCCACACCATTTGGCCGCAGTAAGAACAGGCGGGTAGAAATTGTGATCTACAAGTAAGCTGGCACAAACAGATGATAAAAACACGATGAGCGTGGAGGCATATCATGGCTGACGAAGCAACAGAAGAAAAAGCGAAATCCGGTGGCGGCTTATTGCCCATCATTAATCTGGTACTACTGGTGCTGGTGCTGGCGGTAGGCGGCTTTGTGGCCTGGAAACTGATCAATATGGATCAGCCTGCCGAGCAACCGGCAACCACGCCGGCTGTTCAACAAACAGATGACACCACTATTCCGGAAGCGGAAGATGATACCAACGCGCCTCCGATACCGCTGGAAATGGATGATCTGACCATCAATCTGGCAGATACCGACAGGGATCGTTACCTGCGCGTTAAAATCACGCTGTATTGTCGCAGCGAAGAAGCCAAGACCAAAATATCCGAACACATGCTGGAGGTTAAGGATCTGCTGATCTCCGCCATCAGCGGCAAGAAGTTCTCCGATATCCGTACGCCTCAGGGTAAGTATGAGTTAAAACAGGATCTGGTGGATCGCATCAACCGCATCGTTGGAGGAAATCCGGTGAAAAAGCTGCTCTTTACCGATTTCGTCTCACAATAATGGCGACGACACACAACAAGGTCACGGTATCATGAGTGAACCGATTCTCGCTCCGGAAGAAATTGAGGCGCTGATGGCGGAAGTGGCACCATCCGAGCATGTCGATGCCATGTTCGCATCCCTGCCGCCGCTCAAACAGCCGGAACACGTCGATACCTTTCATTTTGACGATGCCAATGAAATCAGGCCCGACCATTATCCGATGTTTGTGAACCTGCAGGAGCGCCTGGTTGAAATGCTCGATGAGCAATGGGACGAACAATTCAGGAGAGACATCAGCATTCAGGTGGATATGCTGGAAAGCAAACTCTATAAAGATATTATCACAACCGATAAACCTCAGGTGTACTTTGTGTTTGAAGTGGAAAATTACGGTCGCATGATGCTGACCTTTGATACCGCCATTATCGTTGCCTTTGTCGATGCCATGCTCGGTGGCGAAGGCGAAGCCACAGATAGCCCACTAACATTATCCCCGGTAGAAATGCGCCTGTCCGAACGCATCGCGGATAAATTGGCTCATACCCTCAGCGAGCTGTGGGCACCCGTGCATGTACTGGAATTCAAGCCCTACAAGCTGGACTATGACCCACAGTTCCTGGCCGTGACCGGCGCCAGCGAGGTATGCTTCAGCACTTATTTTAAAGCCAAAATAAGCGATGAGCTGTCGGGCCAGATGGCTATTCATTATCCACTGCCGTTTCTGGAGCCCATGCTCGAACTGCTGCGCGTAGAGCTCAGTGATGACCCCACCGAATCCGATTCGGAGTGGACCAACAGCCTGATGCAGCGCATTGCCCAAACACCCGCCGATGTATGTTTTGAACTGGGGCGGTGTCGCATAGACATCGGCGCTTTCCTGGCGCTCAAGCCCGGTGATTTGTTGCCACTGCATACAAGATCCACTGATCCATGTGCATTATGGGTCGAAGATATTCGCATGTTTCAAGCCAGAGCCGGTGAACAAAACGGCACATTGGCTGCAGAAATTATCCAACCCGTTCACCCCGGAGACCCATCATGACAGATGATACGATAACTGAAGACCAGAATTTCGCTGACCCATCCTCAGGGCAGACTGCCAACCTGGAAGCCATTATGCATGTACCGCTGGAAATCAGCGTGGAACTTGGCCGCATCAAGCTCCCCCTGCACGAGATTGCCCGACTGAACAAAGGCATGGTGATTGAGATGAACAAGGAAGCCAATGCCGAAGTCCAGATTCTCGCCAATGGGAGCATTTTTGCCAGAGGCGAAGTGGTGTCAACCGGAGACAAGCTGGGGGTTCGAATCACGGAAATTGTACCGGCTTCCGCGCGCATCAGCAGCCTTTCCTGAAGTCAGGCGCTGAATGGAAGGTCATAATATGCTGGCAATGATACTGCAATCGCTGGTCGGACTCAGTCTGGTACTGGCCTTGTTTGCGCTGGTGATATGGGGCGTGCGTCGTTTTCAACAGCACAGTGGCAACACACTGGATCGTGATTTCAAAATTATTCAGCGCCTGCACCTCGACAATAAAAACAGCCTCGTCGAAATCCGCCATCAGGGTCGCCACTACCTGCTCGGCCTTTCACCCGGCGGCATGGTACAACTGCACAGCGGACATGCTATGCCCACCGAAACAGCGGCGCCAACACAGGGGCAAGATTGTGAGTAACAGACTACATTCAGCATTCAGCATTCAGCATTCCATATTGTTTACGCTTATCTTTATCGCTGCATGCCTGCTGCCTGCACACGCGCATGCCGCCAATATACCAACGCTATCGCTCAGTCTGGGCGACAGCGAGGATCCCGATGCATGGTTCACCGGCCTGAAAATCATCGCCCTGATGACGGTGCTGACGCTGGCGCCATCCATTCTGGTCATGATGACATCATTCACACGCATTTTGATTGTATTTGCATTTTTGCGTCAGGCGCTGGGCACGCAACAATCACCACCGAATCAGATTCTGGTCGGCTTATCCCTGTTCCTGACCCTCTTCATTATGATGCCCGTATGGCAAAAAATTGACACTGAAGCACTCACCCCCTATCTGAATGAAGATATCACCCAGTCTGTCGCTGTGCAGCGCGGCATTGCACCGCTGCGCAATTTCATGCTCAAACAAACACGCGAAGATGACCTGATTCTGTTTTTGAATGCCGCCAAGATAAAAAAACCGGCTCAGGCGGAAGATACGCCATTGTATGTGCTGATCCCGTCCTTCGTCATCAGCGAGTTACGTACCGCCTTTGAAATAGGCTTTCTGATTTACATTCCCTTTGTCGTACTGGATCTGATCGTGGCCAGCGTATTGATGTCGATGGGCATGATGATGTTGCCGCCGGTGATGATTTCACTACCTCTGAAGATTATTCTGTTCGTACTGATTGACGGCTGGCACCTGATCACCGCCAACCTGTTGGCAAGCTTCAAAATGTAGCCGCTGCGATGCCAACACCGGCATTACGGCGATGGTGTCCCGCAGTATTTCTACATAGACTTACGCCAGCGCATACACAGGAGGGGAGAGGCTGTCATGGCGGTACGTCCAAAACTATCCAATAACAAAAAACGCAAGATCAAGATACTGCTGGGCGCTGCTTTTGAAGCCTTGCAACAGGGTGAATCCGAGCAATGCACACAATATTGCAGCGAAATTGAGGCCATCCAGCCCGGCAATGCCGATACGGCCTATCTGCGCGGCGTACTGGCTCGCGATAGTGAGCAATGCGAGTCGGCGGAACAGTATTTCAAGCAGGCCATGGCCGCAGCGCCGAAGCGGGCCGATTTTGTAGCGGCGCTGGCCGGATATTATTTATCCGTGGGCGACTATGAACAGGCCGAACCGGTGTACAGGCAGGCACTTGCCATTGATCCATATGCGGTCAATGCGCAGATTGGACTGGCCGGAGCGCTGGTCTGCCTGGCTCGGTATGATGCCGCGATTGCATTACTGGAAACAGCCAGAAAACAGCGACCGGGTGCAATCGATATTCGTATGGGCCTGTTTCAGGCCTGCCACGATAGCGGACGCAGTGACGAAGCGCGCGGGCATTTGCACGATATTCTCAAACGGGAACCGGAACATGCGCAGGCTTTTTACAGCCTGGGTTTGCTGGAGCTGGAACGCGGCGCACTGGCAGATGGCGAAAACAGCATACGGCAGGCGATTGCCTGCGAACCGGATTATACCGAAGCCTATCTGGTGCTGGCTGACCTGCAGAGGCATACAGCTGAAAACGACGATACCAGCGCCATGCGGGCACTCTATGCCCGGTGTCCGGCAGGCTCCATGGAGCGGATGAATATGGCGTTTGCCCTGGCCAAGGTCAATGATGATTTGGGCCGCGCCGAACAAAACCCGCAACGCTTCGATGAGGCATTTGCCTGCATGCAGGAGGCCAATACGATTCGCCGCAGCTTCAGTCATTACGATGAAGCGGCGACACTGGGCCGCATGCAGCAGATTATTGATGGCTGTTCTGCCGATACGATTGCCCCGCATGCGGGCAGACTGGATGCGACTCCCCTGTTTGTGCTCGGCATGCCGCGTTCCGGCACCACGCTGGTGGAACAGGTGCTGGCTGCCCACCCGGATGTCTATGCCTGTGGCGAAAACCCTATGCTGGCCGATGCGATGGCGACGGTGACCGGTGCGGCGGTTGATCCGCTCAGCGTATGTCAGTGGACGCCGAATCAGTGTGCACAAGCCGCTGCGGCTTATATGAAGCGCTTGCGCCAATGCGATGCAGATGCGCTTACCTTCACAGACAAGACACTGAGCCATATCACCCACATCGGTTCGATTGCCCGGATATTACCCGGTGCAAAAATCATTCATGTGCGGCGCAATGCGCTGGATACCTGCCTGTCGATTTACAAGAATAATATCACCGGCGACCTGTTTGATTATGGCCATGATCTGGGTGAATTGGGGCGCTATTATCGCATGTATGAACAGCTCATGGCGCACTGGAAAACAGTATTGCCGGCAGGCATGTGGATTGAGCTGGAGTATGAGCAACTGGTCGCCGATCAGGAGGCGCAGAGCCGGGCATTGCTGCTGGCATGCGGCCTGCAATGGGATCCAGCCTGCCTTGATTTTCAGCAGGCAGGCAACCGGGTGCTGACAGCCAGTATGACCCAGGTGCGTCAGCCGATGTACGCGCATTCAGTCAGCGCCGCCGCGCATTATCAAACACATGTAAACACGCTGGTCGATGCGCTGGGCTGATAACTCAGACAACGCACTGGCCTCCTGCCGAACTACCGTTTCACGCTCATCAGTGCGATACCGCCGAGGATCATGATGCCGGTCAACATCAGGCGCAGCGACATCGATTCCTGCATCAGCAGCATGCCGCCGACTGCCGCCAATAGCGGCACGCTCAATTGCACCGTAGCCGCTGATGCCCCGCTGATCCTGCTGACCACATGATACCACAGGGCATAACCCAGCCCTGAGGCCAGCGCGCCGGATGCCACGGCCAGCAGGACGCCATCCATATTGCCGTGCAGGCTGTGGACGGAAAATAACAATATGGCTGCAGACATCGGCAGCGTCAGTACAAAATTCCCGGCCGTCTGCACCAGTGGCTGGCGCGAT
>CAZXAI010000068.1:0-8552 GCA_964638265.1 uncultured Zetaproteobacteria bacterium | reverse complement strand
CCTGTACTGCTGTGCCGGGGCTGACACCGGTCAATGCCACCGGCGTGACTTCAAACGTTATCGTGGTGCCGCTATCGGCTTTGGCGAGCGTATAACTGGTCGTGCTTGCTCCCGTAATGGCTATGCCATTACGCAGCCAGCGAAAGGTGGTCGCGCCTTCCAGGTCGCCGTCCGGATCGGTATAGGTATAGTGTCCAACAAGCTTGTCTCCCACTACAGCGCTGCCGCCATTGCTGTCGGTGATACTCACAGCAGAAGCTTTTGGTGCTTGATTGAGGGGGAGGCCCGGCACCATCAGCTTCGCCAGCACTGGCGCGCCGGGACTGGTGCCGCTTAATGCCACCGGTGTGACTTCAAAGTTTAGCATTGCGCCGTAATCCGATGAGCTGAGCGTATAACTGGTTGTGGTCGCCCCGGTAATGGCTACGCCATTACGCAACCAGCGGAATATACTGGCGCCTTCCGCATCAGCATCAGCATCATGGTAGGCGTAACTGCCAACCAGGGTATCACCAGCAGCGAGACTGCCGCCGTTGCTGTCGCTAATATTCACAGCCGCTGCCTGTGGCGCTGAGTTGGCGACAAGCCCTGCGCCGGCAAGGCTCGCCGGCACCGCCGTGCCCGGACTGGCGCCAGTTAATGCTACCGGTGTGACTTCAAATGTTATCGCTGCACCGCTATCAGCGGTAACCAGCCTATAGCTGGATCCTGTCGCGCCCGCAATCGCAACACCGGCGCGCAACCAGCGGAAAGTGCTGCGGCCTTGCTTATCGCCATCCAAATCCTGATACATATAGGTGCCCAGCAGGCGATCTCCCACCTGGGCTGCGCCGCCATTGCTATCTGTAATCGCTACAGCAGTAGCTTGCGGCGCCGTATTGGGGGCGGCTCCTGCCCGGGCAAGATTCGCCTGCACCGCTTTGCCGGGGTTTGCGCCGCTCGCTGCAACAGGTGTTACTTCAAATGTTAATGTTGTATTGCTGTCCACAGTCGTAGCCAGCGTATATGTGCTGGCTGTTGCGCCCGTAATTGCGACGCCGTTACGCAACCAGCGGAAGGTGGTCGCGCCTTCCGGGTCACCATCAGCATCATGGTAGGTATAATTGCCAACCAGCGTATCTCCAGCTAACGCGCTGCCGCCATTGCTGTCGTTAATGCTCACAGCAGACACCTGCGGCGGCGAATTGGATACCGTCCCACCTCCTGCCAGCGACGCTTGTACAGCCGTACCAGGGCTTGCACCACTCAAGGCAACCGGGGTGACTTCAAAGCTTATCGCCTGGCCGCTGTCTGCTGCTGTCAGGGTATAGCTGGATCCTGTCGCACCCACTATGGGGGTTCCGTTACGTAGCCAGCGGAACGTACTCGCGCCTTCCTGGTCGGCATCGGCATCATGGTAGCTGTAACTGCCCATCAGTTCATCTCCGACCACGGCATTGCCACCATTACTGTCCACGATGTTGACAGCCATCGCCACAGGCTTCGTATTGCTGGCCGGCCCGGATCCCGCCAGCTTCGCTTGTACGGCCGCGCCGGGGTTTGCGCCGGTCTGGGCAACCGGCGTTACCTCAAAGGTGATTGTTGCCCCGTAATCTCCTGTTGTGAAGAAATAGTTGGTACCTGTCGCAGCCGTAATGGCGGCGCCATTGCGCAACCAGCGGAAGGTGGTCGCGCCTTCCGGATCTCCATCCACATCCTGATATGTATAACTGCCGACCAGTTGATCACCGGGGACGACACTGCCGCCGTTCACATCTGTAATGCTCACCGCAGCAGCCAGCGGCGGGGTATTGACATGGACGTTCACATACACCGTACCCACCGTACTGCCGCCATTGGGGTCGCTGGCCGTATATGTGAAGGAATCACTGCCGGTGAAATTGGCAGGCGGCGTATAGACGAATGTACCATTACCGTTATTCGTTATCGTGCCACCCTGCACACTGCTGGCATCTGCCGCCGAAATACTCAGGACGCCACCCTCCGGATCCGAGTCATTATTCAATACATTGGCAATATTTACTATCGTATTCTTTGTGGTGCTGGCCGCATCATCCACCACGATCGGAGGATCGTTGGAGACGGTAATGTTGATATTCATGGTGTAATTCGCACTGGTGAAAACACCGTCTGTGGCTGTAATCACCACCTTTCGAACGAGCGTGGATGGTGTTTGACTCATATTCCGATACTGCACCGAACGCAGCGCCAGTTGATAATTCGCCACACTGGCCGTACCGCTGAGCGTTAACACGCCATTGCTAAAAGTACCCGTGATGCCGTTCTGATTACTGAACAACAACGCATCTTCACCCGCAATATAGTTATTCGTGATCGATACTTGAGCACCAGCCAGATTGGCACTATCGACATCATTCAACACCATCGTTTTGTTATTCAGCGGAACGGCCAAGAAACCCTGAGCGCCCACACCTTCGACATAGGCCAAGTCCGAACCGACCGTGCTGTCGGTGGATACGCTAACCCAGTCAATGCGATGCCTGTTCATATATAATCCGGTTGAGGCTGCAAAGCCGAATTTAAGATTTGCCGGGCGGGGGACTAGCTCTGAAGGGTAGGAGACGATAGTTTGGGTTATGTCATATATTCCATCATCATTAACATCCCAACCCACAGATAGCATGTTGTTAGTTGTATTACGAAGCGTGACTTTTACACGCCTGAAACCACCGTCAACTGAATGAATGCCTGCAGATATCCCCGCACCGGCAAAGCATGGATAATTAAGGCTTGCTGAACCGCGTATAAAAATCCCTTTTGTACCACAATAGTTCCCGAACTCGTCCAAACCAACGCCCAGCCAGCCGCCGGCTACCCCAGTGGAAGGAGTCGGGCCGGCATAACCCAGGTACTGTCCAGCCTGACCGCCGGAAAAACTGCCTGTAGCACCATCGATAAAGAAAAAAGATATGCCGTCCGCACCGACAGTGCCTCCCGCAGACTCATAGCGAAACTCCGCAACCATTGTCGTACTATTATCAATGGGCGTATTGAATAGTAATGCGCCATTCTGACTCTGGGCAACCGGCGTCAACAGTAAAAAACCGCCCACCATTGCCTCACTGCCCGGTGTTGCTTTTTGGGTCCATCCATCAAAAAAAGTGTCCGTGAAGTCATCTCTAAAACCGGCAGTCAATGTCGGAGCAATAAGCACACCCTGGAAGCTGCTGGCTTGGTATGCAGCTGTTTCAATCACGCCCTGTTTGTATTCCAGATTCCAATCGCCACCTTGATTGGCAGCGCCGGTCAAATCATCGGAGGCCAGTACATCAGCGCCGCTAAGACGGGAAAAATGCTGCACAAAGCGATGGCCGGCCTTGCCTTCGGCTATATTGCAGCCATACAGCAAGAAATCCCCGCCGGGTGCTAACGAAGCGCCCCAGCGCTGCAATTGTGCGGCATAGTGATCCAGGTTGCCTGTATTCAGCCACAGGTCGCCCAGCTTTAACGCGCCCTTATTGCCATGCGAAATTAGATGTATGGCGGCAAGATGATCCCGTGCGGCAAGAATTGCCGTTATCTGCCTCATTTCATGCTCAGCATCATCCAGGATAACCACCTCGATATTGGCAGGAGCATGGTGCACAATCGTGTTGTAATCATGTACGGAAGCATCGACAAACATAATTGCCTGGCGATGCATTGGTGATGATTCCGCATGTACCGCTCCAGCCTGACAAACCATAAGAGCAAACAAGCCAATTATACATTGTTTTATCATCTCCCCACTGCCCCTTGAACCATATTATACCTGCACCGACTGGAATAGTCCCGAGCTGAACTCAGTCGACGATTGATTTATATTTCACAGAGCATAATTGATGCCAGCTTCTCATCGGTTTGAGAGCATTCAAACCGCTTGACTCTGGAGTATACTTCATGCTTTATCCTTCGCCCATGCAGATCGGTGAATTATCCACACAGACGGGCGTATCGGTTGATACGATTCGATATTATGAGCAGCGCGGCCTGATGCCTGCGCCCAAACGCACGGCCTCCGGTTACCGGCAATATGCCGAAACGGATGTATCGCGTTTGAAATTTATTGTGCAGGGCAAGGAGCTGGGCTTTACGCTGGAAGAAATCGCCCAATTGCTGTCCTTGCGCGCCGGCGATTGCAACTGCGCCGAAGTACGGGCCGTGGCCGAAGCCAAAGCAGGGGAGATCGATGCCCGTATCGCCAAACTCTCGCGTATGCGTGATACCCTGCTGGCACTGGCTGAGCAGTGCGAACAGGCATCCGGTGCCGACCCGTGTCCGATTCTGAAATCACTGGGAGATCAGCCATGACAGACACGCATATCAAACCGGTAAATACACCTCTGACGGGGGCGGTACTGAGCGGATTTCTGGCCTCTGCCTGTTGTATCGGGCCGTTGATTGTGGTGTCACTGGGGCTGGGTTCCGCCTCGATGTTTGTCGCCATGGAGGCATACCGTCCTCTGTTTGCCACTATCACGCTTGCTTTGATTGGCTGGGCAGGCTGGCGTCACTGGCAGGGGCGGCGCGCGTGCATCGCCAACGCTTGTCCGCCCAGAAATCCTGTCCGCCTCTGGCTGCTGGCCGGGTTGGCCGTGCTGTTACTGATTTCACCGTCATTGCTACCCTATCTGATGACATAAGGAGATTCGCTTATGAAAAAATCCACCTTGCTGAAAACAGGCATCATCGGCGCTGGCATTGCGGCCCTGTGCTGTTTTACGCCTGTGCTGGTCATCCTGTTCGGCGCAGTCGGGCTGGCTGCATGGGTGGGGCATCTCGATGCTGTGCTGATGCCTGCTCTGGGCTTTTTTCTTGTGTTGAGCGTTTATGCGCTGTTCAAACAGGATAAGGGGGAGTGTGGCGCAAGGGATCGGCAGGGCGGTTAGCCATGTCCTGCGCCTGTTGTCAGACGAATACAAAAAAAGGGCGATTGGCATGTCCTGCATGCGCTCAACGCTGTGTGCCGGTAAGCCGGCAAACGATGCTGCATCAGGTGCAATTCCCGAGGAACCAAAATCTGACGGAAGGTGATTATGCCTTTTGCCCCAATCACGATTGTATAGCCGGTTATGTTTCGCCATCGGCCATGATCCCCAAAACCTACATGCGGGCATTTCAACCGGGTAAAACCGCCATGCTTTGCCACTGCTTCGATATTTCCGAGGCCGCCTACCGCACTGCATTAGCAGGTGGTACGGCGGCAGCCACCAAGGATTTTGTTGTTCAGCAGACGAAAGCGGGGCTCTGCAGCTGCGAATCAAGAAATCCGTCCGGACGATGCTGCCTGGCCAGCTTCCGGCAGATGGAGAAAGCCCATGATCGCTGAATCCACCATCACCTGTCCGTCCTGCGCTTATCGCAAAACAGAAACCATGCCGACCGATGCCTGCCAGTGGTTCTATGCATGCGAGCAATGTCATACGCTGCTCAAGCCGAAGCCCGGCGACTGCTGCGTGTTCTGTTCCTACGGCGATGTGCCATGTCCGCCCGTGCAGCAGGGGACAGGCTGTTGCGCCACCTGAGCAGGTTCCGGTGGGGTATGACTGCGCTCATGTTGCTGCTCGCCCCGGTCACGATTGCCGCTGCCGGGCCGATTACGTTCAATAGCGCCCTGCCCATATCCGCAGGGGTGGGGGTGCTGCGCTCCCAAATTACACTGGTGCGCAAAACGGGCGATAGCACGGCTCTGAACCGGGATGTGACGGTCACCGCCGTGCCACTGGTGCTGGCTTATGGTCTCAGCCCCAAACTGGCCCTGTTTGGCGTACTGCCCTATGTGAGTAAACGCATGGATATCAGCATGGGAGCGCAGCGCGTTCGGCGCAGCACGCAGGGCGTGGGGGATGGAAAATTCTTTGCCCGATATACGGCGTACCAGCGGGATCGGCCCGGCGACACCTTGCGTATCGCGCCATTCCTGGGGTTGAAAACACCGACAGGCGCACATGACACAGGCGACGGATTTGGCATGTTGCCGCGCGCCTTGCAGGCAGGCTCGGGATCATGGGATCCGTTTGCCGGTATCACGTTCACGCGCCAGACGCTGGACTGGGAGTTCGATGCCGCAGCCAGTTATCGGCTCAACACGGCAGCAGCCAGTTTTGAATTCGGCGATGAGGTGCGGCTCGATGCCTCGTTTCAGTATCGCGTCCTGCCGCATGCGCTTGATGATGTCGGCGTACCGGCCTTTGTCTATGCCGTGCTGGAGTCCAATGTGATATGGCATGGCAGAAACAGGCTGGCAGGCGCGGCAGATAGAAACAGCGGCGGAACGCTCTGGAATCTGGCGCCGGGCCTGCAATATGTGACCCGTCGTTATGTGTTGGAAACGGCCATTCAGGTTCCGGCTGTTCAACGCTTAAATGGCACGGCGCTGCAAACAGACTGGGTGTGGACGGCGGGCTTCCGGTGGAATTTTTAAGGAGTGTGTTTATGCGTATATTACAATCTTTATTCATCATTGGATTGATGTTGGCTGCGCCACTGACTGGCGTATTTGCGGCGGAGGCAAAAGGCCAAACCGTCAGCATTGCCGTGGATGGGTTATCCTGCCCGTTCTGCGCCTACGGGCTGGAGAAGAATTTGAAACAAGTGGATGGCGTGGAGTCGGTCAGGATCGACATGAAAACCGGCAAGGCGACTGTCGTATTGAAACAGGATGTTGATGATCAGGCTCTACGCCAGGCCGTAAAAAAAGCCGGTTTTACAGCACGTGATATTACGCGCCCATAACAGTTGAGCATGTGTACATTCCATTCCCAAAAAAGTGCAGGCGATACTTGACAGTCCTTATTGATAAACTAACATGCTAGTATGCTTGAGTGTATAGTGATGGAAACAACATCCCCTTCGATATTTACTTCAAGTCATTAAAGGGCTTAAGAGCCAATCCCAAGTTTCAGACACGCTTGCTGCGGCTCATTCATGGTCATGAGAAACCTGCTGGTGAAGGTGTCCGTGAACCAGGCTTAACGCGCATGGATTGCTAGTGGAACAGTCAAACTGGTATAGAGACAGGCAGTATGGAGTGGCTATGATAGCTGCTCCTTTTATATGGGTAGCACTGTATTGGATTGATACGCCATCGCTTGATCTGGCTTGGGTGTTGGCGACTCCTTTGCTGTTTCTCATGCTGGTGATTGTACAGCCTGTTCTTGAAGAGTTTCTTTTTCGTGACTTGTTGCAGGGCTGGTTGATTAAACAGTCTTGGGCTCAGGGTCAGATTTCATACATCAGTTTTGCCAACGTGGTGACCAGTCTGTTGTTTACCGGTATGCATTTTATTTCTCATGCGCCTCTTATGGCTGTTGCTGTATTTATCCCTTCATTGGTGTTCGGGTATTTTAGAGACAGGTATGATGGTTGGCTTATGCCATCGATTGGATTGCACTGTTTTTATAATGCAGGTTACTTCCTGATATTTGGCATTTATTGAAAGTGTTGTTTCAGAACAGAGCTACGATGATAGACCTGAACAGCCTCTACTGCTTTATTGGGTGTTTGGCACGGTGAACGGTGTCAGGCATGTTATGAACAGAAGCAGTATAAGGAGGTATGATGAAAAAAGAATATGCTTCCAAAGTGGTGGATAGTAAGCGGTGGTTTATAAAGTGGGTTCGCTAACGTGAGAGCTATGCACCGGAAAACCTGTACCATAAGGCAAGCAGTATTCGTCCTCCTTGCCATTCTGCTGACCGCCTGCACAGGCAGCCCTGCCAATATACAGGTCTGGGGTGGACAGGGTAGTGAACCCGGCCAGTTCAACGAGCCCTTTGATGTGGCTGTGGATCAGGAGGGTTTTGTCTATGTGACTGATGTGCGCAATAAACGGGTGCAGAAATTCGCGGCGGATGGCGAGTTTTTGATGGCATTCGGTCAAAAGCTGTTTGAAAGACCCGGCGGTATTGGTATCGGCCCGGATGGTGCCGTCTGGGTCACGGATTACGATCTGGATCGCATTTTTCACTTTAATGCCAACGGACAACTCATCGCCGTGTGGGGTGAGGCTGGTGATAAGCCGGGCGCATTTGAATCGCCGGTGGATGTGGCCGTCAATGCCGCAGGGATGGTCTATGTGGTCGATCAGTACCACCATCGCATTCAGCAGTTTTTTCCGGATGGACGCTTTATCCGGACTTGGGGCAAGCAGGGCAAGGTCAATGTGGTGCGCTCGGCCCTGAATTTCATGATTCCCGATGATCGTGAAGGTGAGTTCTATTACCCGTCCCGCATTGCGATTGGCGCAGATGATCAGGTCTATGTCTCCGATGCCTACAATAATCGCGTGCAGGTGTTTGATGCCGATGGCCGTTTTTTACGCAGTATCGGCGGCATGGGGCTGTGGGGCGGTCGTTTTCGTGTGGCATCCGGCCTGGCGGTTGCTGTCGATGGCAGCCTGTTTGTGGCGGATTTTTACAATAATCGTATTCAGCATTTTGATCATGACGGTCATTTCCTGGCGTCATGGGGCAGGCAGGGCAGTGAAGCCGGCCAGTTCTCCGGCCCGACCGGCGTTGCTGTGCGTGACGATGGACAGGTCTATGTAGCCG
>CAZXAI010000067.1:0-8566 GCA_964638265.1 uncultured Zetaproteobacteria bacterium | reverse complement strand
AAGTACCTGCATCGTTCGTCCGCACGCTGGCAGCCATTCGCGACCAGAAAGAAGCCGCATAGCACGGCAACAGCATAAGTGCAGCGACACGCGTAATCTATAATCATTTATCACTAATACTTTAAACTATAGCAAGAGGAGCTAAACAAATGGCAATCACAAAAGAAGAATTAATCGAAGCAATCGAAACCATGAGCGTACTGGAACTCTCAGAGCTGGTTACAGCGCTGGAAGACAAGTTCGGCGTATCTGCTGCTGCACCTGTAGCCGTGGCTGCTGGCCCTGCTGCAGCTGGCGGCGAAGCTGCTGCTGAAGAGCAGACCGAGTTCAATGTGGTACTGACCAGCGCAGGCGACAAGAAGATTCAGGTCATCAAGGCAGTGCGTGAAATCACCGGCCTGGGTCTGAAAGAAGCCAAGGCCGTGGTTGACGGCGCACCGGGCAACGTCAAGGAAGGCGTTTCCAAGGATGAAGCTGAAGATATCAAGGGCAAGCTGGAAGCAGCTGGCGCATCTGTAGAGCTGAAGTAAGCTTTACTCATTGTTCCACCTTCACTCCTGAGCGAAGCAGGCTGATCCCCGGTGGCGCAAGTCGCCGGGGCTTGGCCTTTTTCGCGTTGAAGGGTTTTTCATGAAAAATCCATGCGTATTAAGTAAAAAATCAGTTTAACGTCCGAGGTTAACATGGCCAAGCAAGCATCACTGAAACGAATCCGCAAGAATTTCGGCGTCATCAAATCGCCGATCAGCATGCCCAACATGCTGGCATTGCAAACGGAATCCTACCATGAGTTTATGGGTTATGGGCAAGCGGTCAATGATTCCCGCCTGGCCAAGGTATTCAACTCTGTATTCCCGGTGCGCGATTATGCCGGTAATGCCGAGTTGGCATTTGAAGGTCTGGAATATAGCCCGCCGCGTTACGATCTGGATGAATGTCGCCGTCGCGACCTGACCTTTGCCCTGCCGGTGAAAGTGAAGCTGCGCCTGAAGATTTTTGAGTCGGATGGCCATTCCCGCAAAAACCGCAAGGTGCGCGAAGTGCGTGACCAGTCCGTCTATATGGGTGAGATACCCAATATGACCGAGCATGGCTCGTTTATTATCAATGGCACCGAGCGTGCGATTGTATCCCAGATGCACCGCTCTCCGGGCGTGTTCTTTGATCATGATAAAGGCAAAACCCATGCTTCCGGCAAGTTTCTGTTCAAGGCGCGCGTGATTCCCTATCGCGGTTCCTGGCTGGATTTTGAATTTGACGCCAAGGATCATGTCAACTTCCGTATCGATCTGCGCCGCAAGATGCCATCGGGTATCCTGCTGAAAGCCTTGGGCCTGTCCACCCAGGAGATTCTGGATCGTTTTTATCAGCGCCGCACCTATCGTTTTCACAAGGATGGCATTCAGGTCAAGTTCGAGGCTGACAAGTTTATCGGCACGCGTGCGGTGACAGCAATCAAAATCGGCACTAAAAATATTGTCGCCGAGGGTAAAAAGTTTACCAAGCTGGCTATCAAGCGTTTAACCGAAGCCGAGGTAAAATGGATTGACGTACCGCTGGAAACGGTCATCGGTGAAGTGGCCGCTGAACCTGTTTTGATTGATGGCGGCGAGATTCTGATCGATCACAACCATGAACTGACCGAAGAATCCATTTCAGCCTTGCAAGGCGCCGGTATCAAGCAGTTTGACTGTCTGCTGATTGATGCATCGGTGCGCGGCCCCTGGCTGGCCGATACGCTGCGGCTCGATATGGTGCAATCGCGTGAAGAGGCGCGGGTGGAAATTTATCGCATGATGCGCCCCGGTGAGCCGCCAACGGTGGAAACCGCGCGGGCGCTGTTCGAATCGCTGTTTTATGACAAATCCCGTTACGATCTGTCCCGCGTCGGTCGTATGAAGTTGAATTCACGTTTGGATATTAGCGATGATGATGTGCCGCTGGATCAGGGTACGCTGCGTGTGGAAGATATTCTGATGACACTCGATACCCTGCTGTCCCTGCGTGATGGTATTGGCGAAGTCGATGATATTGATCATCTGGGCAATCGTCGTTTGCGCTCTGTAGGTGAATTGTTGGAGAACCAAATTCGCGTTGGTTTGGTGCGCATGGAGCGTGCTATCCGCGAGCGTCTGAGTTCCGGCGATTTGACAGAAATGATGCCATCGGATGTGGTCAATGCGAAACCGTTGATTGCATCGGTGAAAGAGTTTTTCGGTTCATCGCAGTTGTCCCAGTTTATGGATCAGACCAATCCGTTGTCTGAAGTGACGCATAAACGTCGCCTCTCAGCCCTCGGCCCCGGTGGTTTATCGCGTGAGCGTGCCGGCTTTGAAGTGCGCGATGTACACCCCACCCATTATGGTCGCCTGTGCCCGATTGAAACGCCGGAAGGGCCGAATATCGGTCTGATTAACTCGCTGGCGACCTATGCCAAGGTCAACGATTTCGGTTTCCTGGAATCGCCTTACCGCAAAGTGGTGGATGGCAAGATTACCGATGACGTGGAATACCTGTCCGCCATTGATGAGAGCACGCCGGTGATTGCACAGGCCAATGCTGTTGTCGATGATAATGGCAACTTTGCCGCTGATCTGGTGCAGTGTCGTCAGGGCGGTGAGTTTATTATGGCGACGCCGGCTGAAATCAATTATATGGATGTCTCGCCGACCCAGGTGATTTCCGTGTGCGCCGGTCTGATTCCATTCCTGGAGCACGATGATGCCAACCGCGCCCTGATGGGTTCGAACATGCAGCGTCAGGCGGTGCCGTTACTGCGCTCTGAAAAACCATTGGTCGGTACCGGCATGGAAGCGCCGTTGGCGCGTGACTCGGGCGTATCCCAGGTTGCACGTCGCGGTGGCATCGTTGAGCGTGTGGATGGCGGCCGCATCGTGGTCAGAGCCCATGATGATGAGCAGGTCGAGGGTGAGCCGGGCGTGGATATTTATCGTCTGTTCAAGTATCGCCGTTCTAACCAGAACACCTGCTTTAACCAGCGTCCGCTGGTCAAGATGGGCGAGCTGGTTGCCAAGGGTGATATTATTGCCGATGGCCCGTCCACGGATATGGGTGAACTGGCGCTCGGGCGCAATGCGCTGGTGGCTTTGATGCCATGGCGCGGCTACAACTTCGAGGATGCGATCGTCATCAACGAAAAGCTGGTCAAGGATGATGTCTATACCTCCATCCATATTGAAGAATTTGAAGCAGTCGCCCGCGATACCAAGCTGGGCGAGGAAGAAATTACCCGTGATATTCCCAATGTCGGTGAGGATGCATTGCGCCACCTGGATGACTGCGGCATTGCCTATATCGGCGCGGAAGTGAAGCAGGGCGATATTCTGGTTGGCAAGATTACACCGAAGGGTGAAACGCAGTTGTCACCGGAAGAAAAACTGTTGCGCGCCATTTTCGGCGAGAAAGCATCGGATGTGCGTGATACGTCCATGCGCATCAAGCCGGGCAATGAAGGCGTGGTGGTCGATGTGCAGGTGTTTACCCGCCGGGGCGATGAAAAAGATGATCGCGCCAAGTCCATTGAAGAGTCATCCATTGAACAGCTGTATGGCGATAAGGAAGAAGAACGTCGTATTCTGGAGGCCAATGCGGTCAGCCGTTTGCAGGCCTTGCTGGTTGGCCAGGCGGCAGCCACCTTCAAGGGGTTGAAGAATGGCGATGCCATCACGGCGGAGCATATTGAAGCGCTGAGTCTGCGCGAGCTCGCTGCGGTGAGCGTGCAGGATGATGCGGTCAATGAACGTCTGGCCGAAATTCACGCCTCGATGGACAAGGAGCGCGGCAAGCTGGAATCCCGCTTTGAGGAAAAGGTAGCCAAGGTGCGCGAAGGCTCCGAACTCAAGCCGGGCGTGATCAAGGTTGTGAAAGTGTTCGTGGCGGTCAAACGCAAGCTGCAGCCGGGCGACAAGATGGCCGGACGTCATGGTAACAAGGGCGTGATTTCCATTATCGTGCCGGAAGAAGATATGCCGTTTACCGAAGATGGCACGCCGGTGGATATCTGCCTGAACCCGCTGGGCGTACCGTCGCGTATGAATATCGGGCAAATCTTCGAAATCCATATGGGTTGGGCTGCCAGCGCACTCGGCAAGAAGATTGAAGGCATGCTCAAGAGCCATGCCCAAGCCGATGAACTGAAAGCCTTCCTGCTGGATGCCTACGAGGAAGATCACTCTGCCTGCCAGGATATTCAGGACATGGATGAGGAATCCCTGCTGGAGCTGGCCAGTAATCTCAAGGGCGGTATCCCGATTGCAACACCGGCCTTTGATGGTGCCAAGGAATCGCATATCAAGCGCATGCTGAAGCTGGCCGGTATTCCGGAATCCGGTCAGACCATCTTGTATGACGGTCGTACTGGCGAAGCCTTTGATCGCCCCATCACCATTGGCCACATGTATATTCTGAAACTGCATCATCTGGTGGATGAAAAGATTCATGCCCGTTCAACCGGCCCGTATTCGCTGGTTACCCAGCAGCCGCTGGGTGGCAAGGCCCAGTTCGGCGGACAGCGCTTCGGTGAAATGGAAGTGTGGGCGCTGGAAGCCTATGGCGCAGCCTACACCCTGCAGGAAATGCTGACTGTGAAGTCGGATGATGTGCAGGGACGCACCAAGATGTACGAATCGATCGTCCGTGGTGATATGTCGTTCGATGCCGGAATTCCGGAATCGTTTAACGTGATGACCAAGGAATTGAATGCACTGGGTATTGATCTGGCTATGGTCAAACACCCGACCGAGAACGAAGGAGAATAAGCCATGCAAGAACTGCTTAGAATGTTCCAGAAGCCGTCCAGTATCCAGGATTTTGATGGACTGCGCGTCGGACTGGCCAGTCCGGAAAAAATTCGTTCCTGGTCGTACGGCGAGGTCAAGAAGCCGGAAACCATTAACTATCGTACCTTCAAGCCGGAGCGTGATGGCCTGTTCTGCGCCAAAATCTTTGGCCCGATCAAGGATTACGAATGTTTATGCGGTAAATACAAGCGCCTGAAACATCGTGGCGTGGTATGTGAAAAATGTTCGGTGGAAGTGATCCAGTCCAAGGTGCGTCGTGAACGTATGGGCCATATTGATCTGGCTGCGCCGGTCGCCCATATCTGGTTTTTGAAGAGCCTGCCGTCCCGTATCGGCCTGCTGCTCGATAAAACCCTCAAAGAGCTGGAGCGCGTACTCTATTTCGAGTCCTATATCGTACTCGATCCCGGTCTGACCAGTTTGGAACAGTTCCAGATTATGACTGAAGAAGAATATATCGAGGCATTTGAAGAGTACGGCGAAGAATTCCGCGCCAGCATGGGGGCGGAAGCCTTGCAGGAAATGCTCAAGAATATTGATCTGGATGAAGAGCGTCAGTCCCTGCGCGCCCAGATTCTGGCCACCAAGGCGGTGACCAAACTGACCAAGCTGACCAAGCGCCTGTCCACAGTGGAAGCGATGCTGGGTTCCGGCAACCGCCCGGAATGGATGGTGCTCAATGTGATTCCGGTATTGCCGCCGGAAATTCGCCCCCTGGTGCCTTTGGATGGCGGTCGCTTTGCCACCTCCGATTTGAATGATTTATACCGCCGCGTGATCAACCGCAACAACCGCCTGAAACGGCTGCTGGAACTCAATGCGCCGGAAATCATCACGCGCAACGAAAAACGCATGTTGCAGGAGTCGGTCGATGCGCTGTTCGATAATGATCGTCGCAGCAAGCCGATTACCGGCAACAACCGTCGCCCGCTGAAATCCTTGTCCAATGTGATCAAGGGCAAGCAGGGTCGCTTCCGTCAGAACCTGCTCGGTAAACGTGTGGATTATTCCGGTCGTTCGGTCATTGTGGTCGGCCCGGATTTGAAATTGCATCAGTGCGGTCTGCCCAAAAAGATGGCGCTGGAACTGTTCAAGCCGTTTATCTACAACAAATTAGAGCTGCGCGGCCTGGCCAACACCATCAAGGCGTCCAAGAAGCTGGTCGAGCAGGGTATCCCGGAAGTATGGGATATTCTGGCCGAAGTGATTCATCAGCATCCGGTCATGCTCAACCGTGCGCCAACGCTGCACAGACTCGGCATTCAGGCCTTTGAGCCGGTGCTGGTAGAAGGCAAGGCTATTCGCCTGCATCCGCTGGTCTGTACGGCGTTTAATGCCGACTTCGATGGCGATCAGATGGCCGTGCATGTGCCGCTATCTATCGAAGCGCAGACGGAAACGCGTGCCCTGATGATGTCCACCAATAATATCCTGTCGCCAGCCACCGGCAAGCCGGTGATTGTGCCGACGCAGGATATGGTACTGGGTATTTATTATCTGAGCCGCGAACGTCCGTTCGGCAAGGGCGAAGGCATGGTATTTGCGTCTCCGGCAGAAGTGTTGCGGGCGATGGATGCCGGCGCAACAGAATTGCATGCGCGTATTGTCTGCCGGATTCGTGGCGTACGGGAAGACACCACGGTTGGGCGGGCGATCCTGTCCACCATTCTGCCCGATGAAATGGCATTCTCATCCATCAATCGCGAATTGACCAAAAAGGATGTGGCGCAGCTGATCGAAGACTGTTATCGCCTGGCTGGCAACAAGGCGACTGTGCTGCTGGCCGATCGCCTGAAAGTGCTCGGTTTTACCTATGCAACCAAATCCGGCGCTTCGTTTGCGCTGGGTGATGTGGTGGTGCCGGACAGCAAGGCAACGACCGTTGCTGTCACCGAGGCTGAAGTGGCCAAGGTGCAGAAACAGTATGCTGATGGCCTGATTACTGCCGGTGAGCGCTACAACAAGGTGGTCGATTTATGGACGCATACGACTGAAAAAGTGGCGCGCGCCATGATGGATAATTTATCCACCGAAGAGCTGAGCAGTGCCGATGGTACGCAAACTGAAGAAACCAAAACCTTTAATCCGGTGTATATGATGGCTGATTCCGGGGCGCGTGGTTCGGCCCAGCAGATTCGTCAGCTGGCCGGTATGCGCGGCCTGATGGCCAAACCGGACGGTTCGATTATCGAAACGCCGATTACGGCCAACTTCCGCGAAGGTTTGACCATTCTGCAATACTTTATCTCTACCCATGGTGCTCGTAAGGGGCTGGCCGATACGGCGCTGAAAACCGCCAACTCCGGTTATTTGACCCGTCGTCTGGTCGATGTGGCCCAGGATGCGGTGGTGCGCGAACAGGATTGCGGCACCAGCGCAGGGGTCACCCTGACCGCGCTGGTCGAAGGCGGCGAAGTGATTGAGCCGTTGTATGAACGTGTGCTGGGTCGTGTATTGCAGGAGAGTGCAGTCGATCCGATTTCCGGCAATGAGGTTGCTCCGGCCGGTGCGATGGTCAATGAGGAACTGGCTGAAAAGATTGATGATGCCGGTATTGAAGTGGTGCGTATCCGTTCGGTACTGACCTGTGAAGCTGAAGAGGGTGTTTGTGCGAACTGTTATGGTCGCGATCTGGGTCATGGCACGCCGGTCGGTATTGGCGAAACAATCGGCGTGATTGCGGCCCAGTCTATTGGTGAGCCGGGCACGCAGCTGACCATGCGTACCTTCCATGTCGGCGGTACGGCGTCCCGCTCTGCCGAGCAGGCCCATGTGGAAGCGAAGTTCGGCGGCGTAGCGCGGCTGGAAGAGGCGATTACGGTAACCGATACGCATGGCGCCGAGATTGTGATTAACCGCCATACCGAGGTGGTGATTACCAATGCCAAGGGCAAGGAGATGGAGCGTCACCGTATTCCCTATGGCGCCCACTTGCTGGTCAAAGATGGCGCTGCTGCCAAGGCAGGCGATAAACTGGCCGAATGGGATCCATATACCATGCCGCTGATTGCAGAAACCGACGGCCGTATTCGCTTTGTCGATCTGGAAGAAGGCATTACCATGCGCGAGCAGTCCGATGAAGTCACCGGCCTGTCGAGCCGCGTGGTGACGCAGCAGGTGGCCACCCGCAAGGATGCCCTGCGTCCGCAGATTCAGCTGGTGGATCCGAAAGATCCGGACGGTGATCCGATTGTGCTGGCGCGTACCAATACGCCGGCTCGTTACTTCCTGTCGCCGGGTGCGATTATGAATGTGGATAATGCCGCTGATGTGAAGGCGGGCGAAGTGCTGGCGCGTATTCCGCGCGAAGCGGGCAAGACCAAGGATATTACCGGTGGTTTGCCGCGCGTGGTGGAACTGTTCGAAGCGCGCAAGCCGAAGAACCTGGCCTTTATTGCCGGTGCGGATGGTGTGATTTCCTTTGGTAAGGATATTCGCGGTAAGCGCCGTGTGTACGTGGAGCCTGCCGATGGTTCCGATCATCTGGAATACCAGATTCCGAAGGGTTCGCAGATTCTTGTTCAGGAAGGCGACCGCGTACGTCGCGGCGAGCGCCTGATGGAAGGCTCACCTGCGCCGCAGGACATTCTGAAGGTCATGGGCGTGGAAGCGCTGGCCAATTATCTGACCGATGAAATTCAGGAGGTCTATCGTCTGCAGGGTGTGAAGATCAATGATAAGCATATCGAAGTGATTGCCCGCCAGATGATGCGCAAGGTTCAGGTTATTGATCCGGGTCAGTCGGA
>CAZXAI010000066.1:0-8629 GCA_964638265.1 uncultured Zetaproteobacteria bacterium | reverse complement strand
AAGTCTTGCAAAGTATCTTCCCCAAACGCCATACCAATATGCTGGCTGGCGGCAACCAGGCCGGCATGCCTTTCGCCCATGCAGAGGTGCGCATGTCTGCACCGCATGTCAGCCGGGCCATGATTGACGCCTATGTATTCCTCAAGGGCAGCCAGGCATTTGTGCTGGCCATGTGGAGCAAACGCGATGATTTCACCCAGCACCTGCGTGACTTTTCGAGCATTGCCCGCAGCTTCGGAAAATACGACAGCAAGCGCGATGGCGGCATTCCGCGCATTGCCCTGCACATCTGGCAGGCCGGCGACAACTGGGAAAAGCTGGCCGTGCACAACCGGCATATGCTGGGCCGCTTTACAGCAGCGAAGCTGGCCGCCCTCAATGGCATGGATACGAATGAACAGCCTGACCCCGGCCAAATCATCAAAACAGTGCAATAGCCCAGCGGTGAACGGCGCAGGCATACGTCCTGACGGCTCGATTCTTGCTACCAAAAAAAGAATTCCAGGAGAATATATGGCTCGCATACTCGTTACCGATGATTCGAATTTCATTCGCCGCAGAACCTGCGCTATTCTGAAAGACGCCGGTCACGACATTATCGAAGCCAATAACGGCAACACATGCCTGGCAGCCGTAGCCGAACACGCACCCGATGCACTGTTTCTGGATCTGCTCATGCCCGAGATGGATGGTTTTGAAGTCTTACAGACCTTGCAGGATGCAGCCTGCCACTTGCCCGTCATTGTGCTGACGGCCGATGTTCAGGACAGCGTCAAAAAAGACTGTCTGAAACTCGGCGCAGCCGGCTTCCTCAACAAACCACCCAAAACCGATGAGGTTCTGGCGGCGCTGGCTGTTGCACTGAATCAGGAGAACGGTTGATGCACTTAAGCGATGAACAGACGGATGTACTCACTGAACTGATCAATATCGGCGTCGGCCATGCCGCCTCTACACTGCACAGCCTGATCGGTCACAAAATACGCCTGGTGGTGCCGCATATCGAAATCATCAATATAGCAGAGATCATCAACAACCCGAACCTATGCAAGGGCAGCGCTGTATCGGCAGTTTCGATGGCGTTTCGCGGCAGCTTTAATGGCAATGCTTCGCTGATGTTTCCCCTGCAATCAGCCAGCACGCTGGTGAGCGTACTCAATGATGAGCCGGTCGGGTCTGCGCAGCTGGATGAACTCCGATCCGGCACCCTGGCCGAGGTGGGCAATATCCTGCTCAATGGCGTGATGGGTTCCATCGGCAATATGCTGGCGGCCAGGCTCAATTATTCCGTTCCATCCTACCAGGAATCATCCTTGCCGGATATGCTGGGACACCAGCAGGCCGAAGCCGTGCTATTGGCGCGCGCCAATTTCTACATCGACGAACTATGTATCGAAGGCAATATCCTGCTGTTTTTTGAAGTTGAATCGCTGCATGCCCTGATCCAGTCTGTCGATCAGGCGCTAACAGTATGATTACGGCTGAACAGTTTCCACTGCTGGATCATATTGCCAGCGGCATTATGGCCATTGACAGCAGTGGCACGATTGTCCTGTGGAATAGCCGCATGGAGCAATGGTGCGACTTACCCAGACAACAGGTGCTGGGCAAAAACCTGTTCCGCCAGTTTCCGGAAACCGCCACCGACTTGATTCGCAAACGCCTGGAACAGGTGCTCGATGGCGGCCCTCCGGCCGTCTTTTCATCCCAGCTGAATCACCATTTGATCCGCTGCCCCTTGCCGGATGGTCAATTCAGAACGCAGACATCCACAGTCATCTGGCTGGATCAGTTCGAGATCGCCCTGTTCAGCATTGAAGATCAGACGGAACAATACAAGTTCATCGAGCAATATAAACAGTCCGCCCATGAACTCAAACTGCAACTACAGCAGTTTCAGGTGCTGGAAGCTGAAAAGCTGCAACTCTCGGCGGCCATTGATCAGGCCGGCGAGGCCGTCATCATCACCAATCGTGAAGGCCATATTTCCTATGTAAACAAGGCATTTATGCAACAGACCGGCTGGACACTGGCTGAGGTTCAATCCATTGCAATTTATGACTCCCTGTTCGAGCCTATGGATGCCAACTTCCCGGCCCAGATGCACAGTTTGCTGGATACCGGCCAGATCTGGCAGGGCAGACAAAATATTCGCCGCAAAGATAACAGCAGCTTTACCGCATCGATCAGTATTGCGCCGATTGCCAATGACGCCGGCCAGATCACCCATCACATTATTATCCAGGAAGATATCAGCGGACATATCGCCATCGAGGAAAAGCTGCGCAGCACCCAGAAACAGGAAGCGCTGATCACACTGGTCGGCGGCATTGCCCACGATTTCAATAATCTGCTGGCCGGTCTGGTCGGTCAGGTATATATGGCCTCGCGCGAAGTTACTGAACTGCCAAAAACCGCCGAACGCCTGAAAAAGATTCAGGCCATTGCCCAGGAAGCATCGGATATTGTCAAGCAACTGCTGACCTTTGCGCGTCAGGGTGAACACCATAGCAAGGAGTTCCCACTAAGCTCCTTTTTCAAGGAGTTTATCAAGCTGGCCCGGCACACGGTGCCCGAAAACATCGCCCTGCTACATGATTTTGATCCGGGTTCTTTTACGTTTCGCGGCGATGCCAACCAGTTGCAACAGGCCATGCTCAATATCGTGCAGAATGCGGTGGAATCCTGTGAGCAACGTGATGATGCCCGTATTGAAATCGGGCTCTACAAGTTCCATGACAACGAACAGTCTCATTTATTGCAAAAACATCCGGTACTGCGGCATGGCAACTTTGCCCATATCAAGATTCGCGATAATGGCAAAGGCATGCCACCCGATATGCTGGACAAGATTTTTGACCCGTTTTTTTCCACCAAACAACTGGGCAGCGGGCTGGGGCTGGCGATGTCGCTGGGCTGCATCCGCAATCATCACGGTATTATCGATGTAGAAAGCAGACCGGATATCGGCACCTGTGTGCATGTATTCCTGCCCACACTGGCGCCGAAACCGGTCATGGATACCGGACAGCAGGTGTCACATCACGGTTCTGCCCATATCCTGCTGGTGGATGATGATGACAGGGTGCTGGAGCCTACCAAGGAGTTACTCGAATCGATGGGGCATCATGTCACCCTGGCCAAGGACGGCGTGGAAGCCTGTGCAACCTTTGAACAGCAAGCCGGCGTATGGGATATCGTTATTACAGATATGGTCATGCCACGCATGAACGGTTTCGAGGCATCGCAAAAAATGCGTGTGCTCAGGCCGGATATACCGGTCATCTACGCCACCGGTTATGACCCGTCACTGGTCACGGACAATACCCGCAGCATGCCCAACAGCAAACTGATCAGCAAACCGTTCAACCCGGATGAGCTCGATGGATTTATTACCGATATGATTGTAAAACGCGAGGGGTGAGCTGTGAAAAGGCCTTTCATTCACCCAGGCCGGCACAGCCGCAACCAAACAGAAACGCCTTGAACCACAGAGGACACAGAGAGCACAGAGGAAAGGCAGAGAAAAACAAAACATAAAGATTTTGACTCGCTCTGTGCTCTCTGTGTCCTCTGTGGTTAAAATAAATCGGTAAGAGACTAATCCCTTTATACTTCTCCCACGTCATCTATCAATGCTGCTGTCATCTGATCCATATGGCCGGGAAAGAAGTGCCCTGCCCCTTCAATGGCATGAAAACTGATATTATGCTTGCCGCGCACGCTGGCGCGCACCTGCTCGAACGGCACAATTTCATCCTGCGTACCCGCAATCACTGTTATGGGTCGGGTTTCTCCCTGCATAAATGCAAATGACCACAGATTGACAGCCGGAGCCACCGCAAACATGCGGGAAACGCGCGCATCGGTTCTGGCCGCCTGCAAGCCGGCATAACAGCCGAACGAAAAACCGGCCAGCCACAGCGCCGATTGCGGGTGTTGCGCATGCAGCCAGTCGAGCGCAGCGCGTGCATCGTCGGCTTCACCAACGCCCTCATCCCAAACGCCCTCAGACTGCTCCACACCGCGAAAGTTAAAACGCAGCACCGAGCATCCGCCATCTTCAAAAGCGCGCCCCATCCAATACACCACCTTGTTGCGCATGGTACCGCCATATTGCGGATGCGGATGACACAGCACCACCGCAGGCTTGCCCGCGTCTCCCGGCTGATACAGCGCCTGCAATGCGCCCGCCGGGCCAGGAATAAACAAGGACTGATGATGATGCCGGCTCAAGACAACAGTGCCTCATAGCGCTGCACGGAAAAACCGACCTCAATCACATCGCCTATCACCAGCACAGGCCGCTTGATCATCGACGGATGCTCACACATCAGGGCAATGGCCTTATCCCGATCGATGTCCTGCTGGTCTATCTCGGCCAGTTTGCGCCATGTTGCGCCGCGTTTATTCAACAGCACTGGCCAACCGAGGCGATCTACCCAGCCGGATAACAGCGCTGCATCCACGCCTGCTGTTTTGTAATTATGAAATTCGAATGCAATACCGTGATCATCCAGCCATCTCCTGGCTGTTCTGACCGTATCGCAATTTGGAATACCGTACATTTCAAGCATGTCCCGTTCCCTGGCCTATCTCGGCAAATAAAGCGTTATCAGTTGGACTGTTCACGAATAAATGCGAAAAACTCTTGTTCCCCGTCCATCTTGATCGGCGTCAGCACCATTTCAACCGAAAACTCGAAACCATCACGGTGCAATGCCTGCGTCAGCATCGGTTTGTACAGCCGTGGCCCGATACTGTCCTTTTGATAGCGCCGCATACCCTGATGGTGATCTGCGCGCAGGCGCTCGGGGATAATGATCTCGACATTCTTTCCGATAATACGGTGCCGGGGCCAACCAAACAGTATTTCCGCACTGCGATTCCAGCCAATAACCGTACCGTGTTCATCAATACTCACATAGGCATCATAGGTGCAATCAATAATCTGATGCAAGCGCTCACTCTTTTTCTGCAATTGATCCTGCAGTTGCTGTTGATATTTGAGCGCACGCTGAGCATAAACACCGAAACCGATAAACAGAGACGATATCAAGATACGCATCCATATTTCATCAGGGTCAGAGCTAAACAAATTATTAATAAAATGACCGCGACCCAGTACAAAATCATGGACAAGCGCTTCGAACGGCCAGTATAACATACCGACCAGCACCCCCAAATGCGTCAGGTTTAGCCGTTTCAGCATAATCAAATCTCTCCTGATGGAATAGCGGCGCAAGCCGCCTTGCTACTGTTCAGATTGCACCAGACCGGTTTGAAGCAACGGCAAGCACCCTGCTGTTGGCCTCATGGACATGTCCTTCCGGCCCATATCGAACAGACGCAAGTATCAGGCCAACCGGATAAACCGGGCAATGCCCTCTACCCGGCATCAATATGGCCGTTCATCAGACCCGCTGCAATGCATATTGTGCAAACAGTTGGGGAAATGAATCATGTCGATCCAGATAGAGGCGCTGCAAATCCAATGTGACCGGCCGATCCAGTTGTCCGGACAATATCGTATGAAACACATCATGCCCCAACAGGCTCAGTTGCGTGGTCAGAAACAGGTAATCCAGCACGCCATCGGCAATCAGCGTCCGGTGCGCCGCCGGGCCGGCAATCATATAGGCAGTGCGATAAGCACTGGCAATCAGCAGCTGTTTGAGCGCCCTGCCCTCCACACGCTCCGTCCCGGCGATGCTGACCACGCAGCCCAGTGCTTCCAGCCGGGCAACCTGCTCATCATCGCTGTCTTCGCCGGTGCAGATGATCACGCGCCGATCTTGCACCTGTTCCAGCGCCCTGGCGGGAATATCCAGTGAGTTCGACAACACCATCACATCCGGTTGCGCTGGCATGCCCTGCTGCTGCCGCCAGCGGATCAAATCGGCATAGTCCGGCGAGCTGCCCAGCGGCAACACATCCTGTGCGCGGCCTCTGGCCAGCTGGCGGAAATAGCGCGCCGATGTCAGCAACACATCGGCCTGCGCCGCCAGTTCCTGATACAAGCGCCAGTCGCGCTTGTTGGCAATCGCCTGCGGCACGACGAATTCATGTGAATCGGCATCGCGCAGCGAAATGCGTCCATCCACGCTGGCAATGTAATTCGAATAGATCAGCACATCGCCAGCAGCGGCCTGTTGGCCAAGCATTAAATCCAGGTAGAGCCCGTTTAATGGCCGTTGCTGATGCGAAAGCGGGTACAGCTGCAGAATATCAGTCATATCGGGTAATCATATCGCGTAAATCGGAATAGCATAGATGCAGCGGCGAAAAAATTCTGGGCGCGCCTGTAGCGATTGGTTATGCTGTTCAATCTACACAGGGGGTAAGGCCATGAAAGGATTAAACTGGAAAGCGCTGATCATTGCCGGCGCGTTGCTATTGCCTGTATCGCAGGCATCGGCCGGCTGGATGGATCAGCTTGGCAGCGTGTTGAACAATGCCAGTGGCAGCGCCAGGCCGGCAGCGACCGGCATGCCCGCCATCCAGGCCCTGAGCAATCCGGATATAATCGCAGGACTCAAGGATGCGCTGCGGCTGGGATCGGAACATGTGGTGGCCAGGCTCGGTAAAACCGACGGTTTTAATCGCGACCCGAACATTCATATCCCGCTGCCGGAGAGTCTGCAAACGGTCAAGTCCGCCCTTGCAACGGTCGGCATGGGCAGTCTGATGGATGATCTGGAACTCAAGCTCAACCGCGCCGCAGAAGCCGCCACCCCCAAGGCCAAACGCATCTTCGCCAATGCCATCCGGGAGATGTCCTTCGACGATGCCAGAAAGATCCTGTCCGGGCCCCAGGATGCCGCAACGCAGTATTTCAAAGCCAAAATGAGCGCTCCGCTGGCCGATGAAATGAGGCCGATTGTCAAAACAGCGTTAAATCAGGCCGGTGCAGTTCAGGCCTATGATGCTGTCATCGGCCAATATCAAGCCCTGCCCTTTATGCCGGATGTAAAAGCCAACCTGACCCGCCATGTACTTGATCTGGGGCTGGCCGGCATTTTCCGCTACATGGCCGATGAAGAAGCCGCCATTCGCCAGAATCCGGTCAGGCGCACCACCAGCATATTGAAAAAGGTCTTTGGCCGCTAAGGCGGGCCGTTCCCGGTACACGCCAATGGCCTGAAGCTGGTCTGCAACTTGCTGATCGCAGGCATAACGAACATGATTCGGGCATCGTAACGCTTTGCAGCAGACAACGACTATGCTGGTATTGCAATGTAGCAAACGCGCCGGTTGCAGGGAGGTAAGCATGAAACATCTGATTTGGCTGATTGCAGGACTCATGGCCGGGGCTGCACCGTTGATGGCTGCGCCGGTTGCCGGTGATTCGGGCCTCCCTGATGCGATGCAGCATATGGTCAAGGCGCCCGAAATCGATTTTGCCAGGCTGCGGGATCCATTCGCGTCCTATCTGGCCCGGGCTACGCCACAGGGGCGCAGTTCCACCCTACAGGCAAACAAACTGCGTTTGAACAATCGCAAACGCGAAAAACTCGAAGAATATGATCTGGATGCACTCAGGCTGGTTGCCATTTTCAGCATGGGCGGTGAACGCGTGGCCATGGTTGAGGATGCGCGCAGCAAGGGTTACATCGTCCGGCGTGGCAGCCATATGGGCAAACACAACGGAAAAATCGAAAAGATTGATGATAACACGGTCTTTCTGGTCGAACAGGTGCTCAATCCGGCCGGTGATATTATTGATCGCCAGGTCACCCTGACCATGAAAGAAGTCAACGAATAATCCATTGAGCATGAGCGCCGCTGAAATCAGGCGGTTTTTCCAACATCTGCAAGCAGCCAACCCGGAACCCGTCACCGAATTGAATTATGCCAGTGACTTCGAACTGCTGGCCGCTGTGATGCTCTCCGCCCAGTCCACCGATATCGGCGTCAACAAGGCCACGGCCAGGCTGTATCCGGTCGCCAATACGCCACAGGCGATACTGGCACTGGGCGAAGAAAAACTGAAAACATACATCTCCTCACTCGGGCTCTATAACAGCAAGGCCAAGCATCTGATCGGCACCTGCCGCATGCTGCTGGACAAACATGACGGCGCCGTGCCGCGCACACGAAAGGAGCTGGAAGCCTTGCCCGGCGTGGGACGAAAAACTGCCAATGTCATTCTGAATGTACTGTTCGGCGAACCGACCATGGCCGTGGATACGCATATTTTCCGACTCGGCAATCGCACCGGCCTGGCGCCGGGCAAAACGCCGCTGGATGTCGAAAAGAGATTATTGAAAGTCATTCCGGACGAATTCATGCAACACGCCCATCACTGGCTGATTTTGCACGGGCGCTACATTTGCACAGCCCGAAAACCGCTGTGCCAGCAATGTCCGGTCGCTGCCGAATGTCACTGGCCGGAGAAATCCACGCCGATTATCTAACGCAGGGAGCACGCCGGGGCTGGCCTAACCCCTGACTGCTGTGGTACAAGTCGGCTATGGATATTGCATCGTTGATCAAACGGGTGGCGCGCGGCAGACACGGCTCCGAGCATTTGAGCAGGATAGAGGCTGAAGCGGTGTTTTCGGCCTTGTTGGGGCCGGATGCAGACCCCCTGCAACTGGGTGCATTTTTAATCGCACAACGCATGAAA
>CAZXAI010000065.1:0-8684 GCA_964638265.1 uncultured Zetaproteobacteria bacterium | reverse complement strand
ATAGCCGCAGCCAGCGCTGCAGTCAGCAGCGCCCATGATAATGGCATGCCGGTGAGCATCATGACCGGTGCGACTGGCGCACTTTGGCAGTCGCCAGACGGCGGCGCTGGGTGATATTGACGCCGACCAGCAGGATAACTATCAGGCCGACCACAATCCCGATCAGGCCAATGCGCGAGGGCTGGCCAATCTGCAGGGGGAAGTCGATGCGATAGGGTTGGCCATTGGCTTCGAAGCTGGCCGTAATGATATAAGCGCCGTCCCGGTGAAAGACAAAACCCTGCCGGAATACATTGTCATCGACCGGCTGTTCGCCGATAAGCTCCTGCGGCGACTCAAGCCAGCTGTCATCGCGCACCAGAAATTTCACCCGCCCCTGAAAGGGTTTGCCGTTATCCATGCGCCGGACATACAGATTGATGCGGCCCGGTTCATTGGGACGGGGAAAGGCCGGAAAAATCATATAGGTGACAAAATAGTCACCGATACTGGTTTCCACCTGCATGCTGGGCGGCGTATTGGAATCCTCGTTCAAACTGTAAGAAGGCCGCCCCATGACATGGTGGGCCCAGGCGCTTTGGCACGAGAGTAGCAGCAGTGCCACGGCGCAGCATGCATGTATGGCACGTTTCATCGGCGTGGCGTGCTGCTGTGCCGATAGCGGGCGCTCAGGTGTCCGTCGCCCTGATCCGGCTGGTCGTGCGCGCTGAGCGTGAATGACAGCGCATCGGTCGGGCATATGGCGATGCAGGCGGTACAGTTATTGCACTCCTGACCGAAATCATCACGCATCGGATTGAGCGCAAATTCACAAACCGCATTGCACTTGGCGCAATCATTGCATTGCTCGACCTGACGCTGAATACGCAGCAGCCGATAACGCCCCAGCAGGGCATATAGCGCGCCTCCGGGACACAGGTAGCGACAAAAGCCGCGCCGTGACACCAGGATGTCGAATAACAGGGTGAAGATCAGGAACACCGTGCCGCTGCCAAAACCGCCCAGGGCAATCGCGTTATACAACTCACGTCCAATAATGGCCGGTGGATAGACGAGGGCGACGATGACGGCGCCCATCACGGCGGAGGTGATGAGTCCTGCGCCCAGCAGCATGTATTTGATGCGTCGATCCAGCTTTATATCTGCCTGCGGTACGCCCAGCTGACGCAGCCAGACGGCGACATTGCTGTTGAGTTCGTACAGGAACGTTGCCGGGCACAGCCAGCCGCAAAAAAAACGGCCCAGGATCATCGTTAAGACCAGCGGAATCAGGGCGGTGAGTACAAAAGGCCAATAGACCTGCAATGACGCAGCCAGCTGCCCCAGCACGGCCAGCGGATCACTGAACTGCCAGCCAAGCACAGTGCCGGACCAGGTGTTGCCCTTGATTATATCCAGTTGCCGGGCCGGATCATTGGTGAACGGGGCCGTGATCAGTTCCATGCTGTCGTATAATAACTGCTGCGATGCAGTAAGCAGATCATAGGCGTGCGCGGCCAGATAGGTTTGATACAGGCTGATGGCCGGGATCAGGATTAACAGGGCCCAGACCATCGTCAAGCTCAGCCAGCGCAACTTGTTCAAATGTTGTTGCACCACCATCAGGCGTGATCAGGGATGATGCGGATGGCCTGCGGCATCTGGATGCAGGCGCGTTCACAGATACCGCAGCCGACACAGGCATCGAGCACATGCGGTTGCTCCAGGCGTCCGACGCGCAGGGAAATATCGGGCAGGGGGCAGGCGCGGTAGCACACGCCGCAGGTCTTGCCCTGCCAGGACAGGCACAGGCTGCGATCCACCCGCGCCTTGCCCATATGTACCTGGTCGAGGATGTCTTCAGCCGTGCGGGGGATGGATGTTAACGCGCCGGTAGGGCACACATCGCCGCATTTCATGCACAGGATACAGGCCTGTTCGCGCGGAATGATATAGGGCGTGCCGGATGCGGCTGCGCCGCTTTCCAGATCAAAATAGCGGATGCAATGATTGGGGCACACTTCGGCGCATTGCCCGCAGCGAATGCAGCGGCTGAGAAAATCATCTTCAGCCAGAGCGCCGGGCGGGCGCAGGAAACGCATGCGATAATGGTGGATGCGCTCGGCAGCCCAGGCCGTGCCGGGCACGAGCTTGAGGGCGGTCAGGGCTGCGGCTGCACCGCCCAGCGCTGCCAGCAGAAATGTTCTGCGATTCATGATGCGCCGTTAGATTTTTTCGATGCGTACAGCCAGTTTTTTGAAATCAGCTTGTCCGGATACCGGATCATAGGCGCGACTGGAAACAGCGTTTACCAACCATTTGTTCTTGCGCGGGTCGGCGCTGTCGGCCACTGACAGATTCCACGGGCTGAATAAATAGCCGCGCGGCACACTGTTGCGCGACGGCTTCACCAGACTGTGACCGCCAACCTGCGCCCGCGCCTCATAGGAGCCGCGCCGGGAAATCACGCGCACCTTGTCGCCATCATCAATGCCCAGCACCCTGGCATCGTCGGCATGCATTTCGATATACATTTCCGGCACCAGACGCTGCAATACCGGCGAGCGCATGCTCTTGGCCGAATGGAAGTGTTCATAGACCACGCCGAGGCCCAGCCAGTAGGGATATTTGTCTTTGGGGATCGCATCCCATGCCTTGTCACGATGCTCCTCATCGGGCAGATCCGGCGTTAAAGCCATATCGCGGGCTTTGACCAGCACATCTTTATGATCGATGGTATAATGCCCTTTCTTGACGCCGAACAGCATCAGTTCATCGGTAACTGCTTTGCGCTGGCTGTAATCCTGCTGGCACAGCTTGAAGTGCATTTTGCCATCGCCGGTGCGGAAAGCGCCGTAGGGCTTGTCTTTCCAGCCCTGTTCCTGCCCCATATAACGGCGCGCCGTACCGCCCTGTTTGGCAATCTCGTAAGTCGGCGCCGGCCATTGCACGCCGCGCAAATCGCGTATCTGCTGGTAAGGGCTGACGCCATCGCGTTTTTCCACTGCCAGCATGCCGGTCATATCGGTATCGGTGCCGGCGGATGCGGCCAGAATATCGCGGAAAATGGCTTCAGCATCGTAGGAACCGTCCTCCAGTTTCGGCCAGGGAAAGATTTTCTTCACATCGAGACCGAGTAACTGACCGATTTCCTTACCCTTATCAATCACCATATCCAGATCAGCCCGGCACCCCTGTGGCGCCTGGGCAGCCTTGTCGACCACATAGAAGCGCCGTTCGGACTGAATATACACGCCCTGCACCTCGCCCCAGGTGGCGGCCGGGAAAATCACATCGGCGTACAGATTATTGGGCGCATGGCGATAAATTTCCTGCACTACGGTAAAGGTCTTGCTGATGGCCGGACGCACCAGATTATCCTGATCCGGCAGATCAATATGGCTGGCATAGACCAGGAACATGGCTTTTAAATCGCCTTTGAGGGCGCGTTCCAGCATGCCGACCGCCATACCGGAATTATCCGAATGCATGGCATTGATCAGATTTTTTTCCGGCACGCCCCAGGCCCTGGCCATTTTGGCGCGGTGAGCTGCATTGCCGAGCCCGACATTGAATGGCAAGCGACCGGTCAGGCCGCCGGTAAAGCGCTCGCCCATGGCATTGGGCTGGCCGGTCATCGAGAACGGGCCGCAGCCGGGTTTGCCGATATTGCCGGTCATGCTGAGCAGATTGATAATGGAGATTACATTATGCTGGCCGTGGATATGCTGATTGAAGCCAATGCCCCACATAATCAATACGCCGCCGTGTTTGTTCTTGCGGGCCAGCCGTTTGCGGGTGGCCTCGGCAAACATGGCGGCAACATCGCGAATCATCTGCGGGGTAACTTTATCGCTGCCCATGCGATCCTGCACCTGTTCCGGGCTGTAATCCTGTAGTACGCCATCGGTGTATGCTTTCCAGCCGGTGGTGTGCTGCTTCATGAAATCCCAGTCGATCACATCGGGGTGCTCTTTCAGCAGTACATGCGCCAGTGCATTCAAAAAGCTGATATCGCCATTGAGAATCGGTACATGAATGCTGTTGCCGGCATCAATATCGGCATAGCCCTGCGAGGTGCCGGTATCGCGCGGCTCGACCACAACGGTCGGGATACGGGCTTTTTTCTTATAATCGGCAATGCGCCAGAAGATGATCGGGTGCGATTCGCGGGCATTGTGGCCAAAATGCATGACCATATCGCTCAATTCGATATCGTCATAGGACATCGGTGGCGTATCAGAGCCCAGCGTCTTGAAATAGGCGGTCACGGCGGAGGTCATGCACATGCGGGCATTGGCTTCGATGGTGTTGGAACCCATAATGCCTTTCATAAACAGGTTTTCCAGATACTGGCCTTCCAGTGTTAACTGGCCGGAGCCATACAGGCCAATCGAATTGCCGCCGTGGGTTTTGACCAGATGGGCGATCTTGTGCGCCACCATTTCCGATGCCTGTTCGTAGGGGACGCGTACAAAGTGTTTATCGTCAAACGAGCCCTTGCTGCCGGATACATATTCCAGGTCGCCGTGTCCCGGTTTTTTCCATTCGTGCCATACATCCTTGCGCACCCAGGTGTCGCCTTCGAGACGATCGACATAAATCGGCTCCGCCGCCGTTAATCCCTTGATGCACTGCAGACCTTTATTGGTCGGGTGATCCGGATCGGGGCGCATGGAGACGATTTTGCCGTTTTCCACCTGAATCAGGGTGCCGCAACCCACGCCGCAGTACGGGCATGCAGCCAGCACCTCTTTGCGCTCGGCTTTGGCGGCAGCGGCAGGGGCGGCTTCCAGTTCCGGATTATTGCCGGAAAACAGTGAAGCGCCTGCCGTGGAGGCGGTGACAAAAGCGCTGCCCTTGATGAAGTTGCGACGGTTTACTTTGAAGCGTTTCATGATTCATCCTCTGGATTGGAAGTGGGGAGTGAGCGTAGAAAAACAATGATATCATCGATGTCCTGATCGCTGAGCGCTGCAATAGCGGCAGGGCCGGAAAAAGCGCGCATGGCGGTACCGCGCCGCCCGTGTTTGATGACATCGCGCAGGAATCCGTCGGATGCCACGCGTAAAAAGGCCGGATTGCCGATATGGGTGCCTGTATTGCCATCGTCATAGCCCTGACCGCGCATGCCGTGGCAGGTGGCGCAGATGCTGTTGAACAGTGCTGCGCCATGCGCGCTATTGCCTGTGGCGGCGGCCTGCTTGTTCACCTGGGCGGATCGATCGGGCAGGGTGGACTGCGAACGCAGATAGCCAATGATCGCCCGTATCTTCTGTTCGCCCAGCCAGCTGGCCGGAGGCATGCCCGCTGTCATGCGGCCATCGTGTATGGTGTCATAGAGAAATTGATCCGAGGCAATGGCCAGGAAGTCGCTATTGGTCAGCACGGGCGCCATGCCGGCAGCACCATGTTCGCCGGCCTGGTGGCAGCCCATGCAGTTGGCTTCAAACAGTTGTTGGCCTGGACTCATGCTGTCGCCGGCCATTGCAGGCGAGGATGAGAATAGCAGGATAAGTGATGCAAATATCCGGATATATTGGATAGACATGAAGGTAAACCCCAGTATAGAAGTGCGTGACTGTCCTGTGGCGGACAGAACAGCATTCTATCCTGCGTTTCTGCTTCGTAAAGGCTGGTAAAACCTAGTAAAATGCTTTTATTAACCGAGTGAATTGCAGGGTTGTATGATGACGATAAAATCATCACGATGCCGACGTTTTGCAAAAGCGGGTGTATGTATCTATCGGCTCATGGAGGCCTTATCAGTGATGAAAAAAATAATCTTATGCGTGATGTTATTGGCGGGTTCAGGTCTGGCTCAGGCTGCCACCTGGACGGTGTCATCCGATCTGCGTGAACGTTACCAGTCATTTAATAACTACAATTTTAATTCGGCGGTAGATAATAATCGCTGGGAGTTTGATTCCCGCCTGTACCTGAAGGCGAAAGGCGATTTCGGCAATGGCCTGACGGCCTTTATCGAGCCTCAGGCCGTGATTATCCAGAACCATACGCGGGTGAACCGGACACAGAACTTCTCTCAGGCGGATCTGTTTCAGGCTTATTTGCAATATGATGTCGGTGATGTTGCCCTGCGTGTTGGCCGCCAGAATCTGGTGTATGGCGATCAGCGCTTATTGGGTCATTTGGGCTGGAAAGATGTGGCGCGCACATTCGACGGCGTCAAGGCCATGTACCACGCCGGCCCGGTTAAACTGGATGTGTTTGCCGTGCACCCGGCGGATATTGTCGCCATGACGCCAAAAAACGCCGCGCCGCAGGGTAAATCACTGGTAACCTGGGAAGATCGGCGTCTGATCGGCGCCTATGGCACCTATTCGTTTGATGCCAAAAATGGCATGGATGCTTACTTGATTAACTGGCATCATAATCAACATGCAGCAGTCGGCAAAGGGCGCAATATGAATACCTTCGGTACCCGCCTGTTTGGGCAGTGGAATGGTTTCGATGCCAAGGCTGAAGCGGTATTTCAAACCGGCACCTGGTCCAATACAGGGGGCAATAATGTGTCACAGAAGGCATCGGCCTATGCTGTGAAAGCCGGCTATACTGTTGATTTTTGGAAGACACGATTCGGCGTGGAGTATGATTACAGCCCCGGTGATAATAAAACCGACCCGACCACCCACAAGACGTTTGTATTCCCGTTCCACACCAATCACGCCCATTACGGCGAAATGGATTTCTTTTCCTGGGCCAATATGAAGGATTTGCGTTTTTCATTGAAAACATCGCCTCTGGCCGGACTGACATTGATCGGCAATGCCCATCTACTCTACCTGGCAGAAGCCAAAGGCGACTGGGTGAATGTGGTCGGCGTGGGCAATGTCTTTGCCGGTGCGCCGGGTTATAGGCAAACCAAAGCAGGTAATGAAATCGATCTGAAGCTGGTGTATAAAGTGGCGGCGATGCAGGGGCTGAAAGTGGTGGGTCTGTATGGTATTTTCAATCCGGGTGCGGCGGTGTCCGAACGCAATGGCGGCAAAGCCGATTCAGCGAAGTTTGGCTATCTGTTGGCACAATATGTATTCTGAGGCGCATGCTAGATAGCGACCCGGTGATGCGTGATGCATTGGTAAGCAGGCATCATGCTTGAAACAACACCCATACGTTTTTTTGAGTCTGCGCCTGCGAGCGACGGTCTGACGGATCGCTTTGGCCGCCAGCTGACCTATCTGCGCATTTCGGTGACGGATCGCTGTAATATGCGCTGCGATTATTGTCGCCCGGCTGCCGATGCCTACAAGGCGGAGCCGCATGAGCAGATTCTGCGCTATGAAGAGATCGAGCGCATTGTGCGGGTGGCAGCGGGGCTGGGCGTCAGCAACTTGCGTATCACCGGCGGTGAGCCGCTGGTGCGCCGCGACCTGCCGGTGCTGGTGGCGAAGCTGGCGGGTATCGCCGGCATTACGGATTTGAGCATGACCACCAATGCCACCTTGCTGGGCAAATATGCCGATGATTTGGCGGCGGCGGGTTTGCAGCGCATCAATATCAGTCTCGATAGCCTGAATGCCCTGCGTTTCCGTAAACTGACCGGCGGCGAACTGGCTCCTGTCCTGGAAGGTATTGCGGCTGCCAGGCAGGCCGGACTGTATCCGATCAAACTCAATACGGTGTTGATGCGGGGCATTAATGATGACGAGGTAGCTGCATTAATTGATTTTGCGGCTGAACATGATGCCACGATTCGCTTTATCGAACTGATGCCGATGAAACAGGGCATGGACTGGGATGAACACTATATCTCTATTGACGAGATATTGCAGCGTGATGATGTGCGCGCGCGCGTGGATGTGAATGCTGCGCTGCAAACCGGCAATACGGCAGCGCGTTACCTGCCCCTGAAAAACGACAGCGGCGAGGTGGGATTTATTATGCCGATGTCCGAACGCTTTTGTGAAGGCTGCAATCGCCTGCGTCTGACCTCCGATGGCGGCCTGCGCTCCTGTCTGCCGGCCGATCATCAGCTCAACCTGCGTGATCTGATCCGGGTCGGTGGCAGCGATGATGATATTCGCGACGTGTTTTTACGCTCGGCCCTGATCAAGCCGGAGATCGGCCTGTACGATTTTGAAGCCGACAGCGAAAAACGCTCCATGATTCATATTGGCGGTTGAAATGCATTTTCAGCCACAGATAAACACAGATGAACACAGATATAAGCAAAAACCCAAGCGTAGGGTTTCATCTGCGTTTATCTGCGTTTATCTGTGGCTCATTGCTTTTCCGGTTTCTGCACAGGCGCAGGAAACGATTACGGTGGCGGTAGCTTCGAGCCTGTATCCGGCCATGCAGCAGCAGGCGAAAGCGTTTGAAGCAAAGCATGATATCACGGTTCGGCTCGTGCCGGGCTCTACCGGGCGCTTGTATAATCAGATTGTGCAGGGTGCGCCGTTCGATGTGTTTATCGCCGCAGATGCGCAGCGACCGGCCATGTTGGCGAAACAGGGGAGAGTGCTGGAAGGCCGGGAAGTAGGGCAGGGTTATCTGGGTGTGATGCTGGGTCACCGGATCATTGCCGATCCCGGCCGCCTCACCGATGCATCCGTTCAGCATATTGTGATTGCCAATCCCGATGTGGCGCCGTTTGGCAAAAAAACCAGAGATGTGTTGCAACGGCTGGGATTATGGCAGCAGTTGAAACACAAGTTCGTGTATGCTCAGAATGCCATGCAGGC